>JAOUPN010000564.1 GCA_029879905.1 Nitrospira sp.
GGGACCGATACGGTGCAGGCAGGTGTGTCGTATACGCTCGGTGCGAATGTCGAGCATCTGACATTGACGGGGAGCGCGGCGATCAACGGCACCGGCAATACGGCGGACAACATTCTGGATGGGAGCCAAAACAGCGCGGCCAATACTTTGGCCGGTGGAGCCGGGAACGATACGTATGTGGTCGGCGCAGGAGACTCCGTTGTGGAGAATGCAAACGAAGGCACTGACACGGTCCAAAGCAATGTCACATGGGTGCTCGGGAACGATGTGGAGAATCTCACGCTGACGGGCGCAGCGGCCATCGACGGCACCGGCAATGCGGCGAATAACATGCTGGCCGGCAACAGTGCCGACAATGTGCTGACGGGGCTCGGGGGCGACGATACGTATCAGTACACGAGCGGCGGTGGGCAGGATACCGTGGTTGATAATTCAGGCGCCGCGGATCGCTTGGAGTTCGGGACCGGCATTGATCCGCTTGATTTGATCTTGAGCCGCATGGCCAATGACCTCCGGCTCTCGGTCAGTGGAACGACGGATGCGGTGACCATCAAGGATTGGTACACGAGTCCGACCACCAACCAGGTGGAAACGATTCTGGCCGGCAATGGACAAGATTTGCTGAACTCTGAGGTGGATCAGCTCATTCAGGCGATGGCGCAATTTACGACCGACACCGGGCTGAGTTGGGACGCAGCCGCGGCGGGAAGCGGGACGGCGCAGCAGCAAGCAGATTTCCAAGCCATTGTTGCCAATGGCTGGCAGACGACGATCATCCTCTCGTGAGGGATAGTGCTGCTGCTCTCATGACAGGGACGGGGTTCGTCACCGATCCGAGACGGGTATATGAAGAGGAGTTGGTCGCTTCGGACCGTAGACGTGAAACGTAAAAGATGAGAGGCAAGGTTCAAGGGACAAGGATCAAGGGGAAGATAGGAACCGGGAAGGGAAAAAGAGTGCTGAGATATGAGGACTGAGAACTGAGACGTCTTTCGCGAGAAAGGCGAGAGGGGCGGGAATTGCGCGACAAGTTCAGGAGGCTGTCGAGTCACGTCCCGCCTTTCGTGCAAGTCACGCCTCTCTCGCACACGCATGACACCAATGACTCACGACGGTGCATGTCAGGTGTTTCCACTATTGTGCATTCCAAAAGAAGTTCTTATGATGCGCCATGCCTGATGAGGTAAGCGAGCCGTCTCCAGCATCTTCATCGACGCCTGCCGCACCGGTTCCCGACACCGGGTTGCTGTGTCTCCTGATCCTGGCCCGGTTCTACGATTTGCCTGCCGATGGGTCCCAACTGCGCCATCAATTTGCACAGTCGGGTCAGTTGTTGTCTCCGACGGACCTCCTGCGCGCCGCCAAACATCTGGGACTAAAAGCGGGTCTCGTCAAGACGACCTGGGACATGTTGCCCGGCACGCCGTTGCCCGCCGTGGCCAAACGGTCGGACGGCCGATATGTGGTCCTAGCCAAGGCCGATGAACACAAAGTCCTAATCCAAGATCCGCTGGAGGCGCGCCCCCTTGTGCTCTCCCGCGAGCAGTTCGAGTCCGCCTGGAGCGGCGACGTGCTGCTGTTCACCAAACGGGCGCATGTGCGCCTGCAAGACCTGAAGTTCGACTTCACCTGGTTCATTCCCGCCCTCGTGAAATACCGGAAGTTGTTGGGAGAGGTGCTGATAGCCTCCTTCTTCCTCCAGCTATTCGGCCTACTGACGCCGCTCTTTATGCAGGTGGTGATCGACAAGGTGCTGGTGCACAAGGGCTTTACCACGCTCCATGTGCTGGCGATCGGCATGATCGCGCTCGCAATCTTCGAGGCGACGCTCGGCGGGCTCCGCGGCTATCTGTTCGCTCACACGACGAACCGGATCGATGTCGGGCTGGGCGCGCAATTATTCCGCCATGTCTTGGCGCTGCCGCTAGCCTATTTCGAGGCGCGGCGGGTGGGCGACACGGTGGCCCGTGTGCGTGAGTTGGAACATATCCGCCAGTTTCTCACGAGCAATTCGGTTACGGTGGTGCTCGATCTGTTTTTTACCGCCGTCTTTTTGGCCGTGATGTGGTTCTACAGCCCGGCATTG
>JAOUPN010000140.1 GCA_029879905.1 Nitrospira sp.
TGCGATAATCAGCCCGCATATCGCTCCGATATTCAACAGAGTCAAAAGCCGTTGGAGCCATCCGCCGGCTCCTATTCCCACAGCATGGCATCCTGTGATGAGCCAAAGAAGGGCAAGCCCGATAATAGTCGGCGCCACACCTCCCGTGTCCCCAAGATGCACGAGCTCAAGGACATATGCGGCGAAACTCATTGCCCCTGCCGCTATAGCGGAGCTGAAGCCGACGGCAAATGATGTCCATCCTCCGAGAAACCCGATGAACGACCCATAGGCACGGCGGAGATAGACATATTCTCCACCGGCAACCGGAATCGCCGCCCCTAACTCGCTATAGGAAAGTGCCCCCGCCAGCGCGATCAGCCCCCCCATCAGCCACATGGACAGAATCAAGCCGGGATGACCAAGATCTCTCGCCATGAATCCTGTCGTGGTGAAGATGCCGACTCCCACGACATTGCTGATCAGCACACAGGCGACAGTGACTAAGCCAATCCGCCTTGGAAGCGCTGACGGATCCGACTCGGCCCTTTCCATCGACGTTGTCTCCCCCTACTCTTTCTTCTTGGAGCGAATGAGTGGAACAAATCGGACAAGTGTGACGGTCTTGCGTTCATAGCCGGTTTCCGTCCGGCGATGAAGCTCCAGCATTTGGAAATCCGTGCCGACAGGGATAATCCTCAGCCCATCTCATGCGTGACGCTTGTGGATCGTAATGTGATTGCCATCGGGATCTTCAATCATCGCCATCCGACATACCGGCGTCTCGTATGTCTCCGAGACAAACGACACCGCCCTCTCCTTCATCTTGTGGACGAACGCCTCAAGATCCGATACCTCGAACGCCACCACGGCTCCTTTTGCTCCAGGCGTACGGCCCATTTCCGTTGTCGTGATGGCAAACGTCGAGCCCCCGAGATCGTATTCCACCCACGCATCCTGATAGTTGTAGCTCACGTGCAAACCGAGCACATGTTCGTAGAACACCCGCGCCCGCTCCATGTTCGAGACCGGATAGACCGTGAACGCTATTGCGGTGATCATGAGACGACTCCTCTCCACCCTCCACATTACACCTGAGCCGAACGAGTCTTGGCTGCATGCTCAATGACCTGTTGGATATGCACGTCCACTTGCCTGAGCACCGATGGAGAAACCGCGTACCCGTCGCTCTCGTAGGTGAGAATGGGCATACCTTGCCGAATACTGAGAGGCTTCAGGATCGCCTCTGAAATCCGGTACGGTAGGCAGTTAAACGGCCCGATGACGAGCATGCCGTCGTATCCCTCATGGGCGGCTTCCAGCCCCTTGCCCACCGTCGGAAGCAATTCACCGTAAATCGCCGGAGAAACATGCTCCGCACCCCTTTCAAAAATGGCCGCAAGTGCATTAGGCCCCGCCACCAGTAACCCGGTCTGGTGGAACAATTCACGAGTACGTGTCTCCTCATATTTCAAGGTGTGGTAGCTCAACCAGTCCTGAAGGTACTCCTTCCCATCCGGCTGAAACATCCTTGTGCAGGCTTTCGCCAAAGCCAGTCCGCCTGGTTTCATACCCCAGGTGCCGGCCGTTTCGGCCATCGGTTGGTAGGCGGTATACAGAAACAACTCGCTCAGATCGACCGGCTTGAGGATGATGCCTCGGTCGGCATAGAGATCGCGCACCCCGTCCATGAAAAATGAACTGAAGCGCGTGAAAAAATCACCGGCCACGACGACGCGCGGACAGGCATGGGGATCGCTTGTGCGAGGCAGACATGCCAGCCTCGCGATGAAAGCTGGGAGCCTCGCATCATACTCATCACGCGAATGAGCATGCGCGGCGAAGTCCTTCCATTCCTCTTGTAATCGCTCGAGCGCTCCCTGGCCTCCCACCACACGAAGTACGTGATCGATTTCCACCAAGATATCGCCGAGGATGATCGCCTGTGCCAGGTGTTGCGCGAGAACATTCTGATCGAAGCCGAGGTAATCGTTCTTCGCTTGAGGGTTGAAGAGAAACAGATCGGTCAGCCGCTGCTCGGCAAGGAACCGCTCAAAATACCCCATGTAGGCATCGCTGACGCAGGGGGCACCGCCTTGCATCATGTAGAATCCTGCAATTTCTCCGGGTTGACGATGCTCATAGATCTCAAGCAACTGACCGATGCAGATAGGCAACGGGAGACATTCGCGGCCGGAGGTATACTGCAGCCCCCTATCAAGCTGAGCTCGGTCGAGCGGAACGACCGCGCCCGGGTGGAACCCGAGCCAGCCTGCCGCCATCGCAAACGCCTGAGTGTGATACGGGGAAAAGTTGGGAAAATAGACTCGGACCCGTGGATCCGTGAGTGCCACGGACTCACCGTTCGATCGGACAAGGCGGCCTTCTCCGACAAGCCGGCACGGCACAAAGGGGCCTCCGCCATGGGTCTCTGCCTCCCGATAATTGTGGATGATGTCCAAGAACGCTTCCAGCCTCGTTTGCACTCCGGCATCAGCTGTATGTGCATCGATCTCAAGGACAAGGTACGGTTTCGAGCCTAACTCCGAGGCGAGCACGGAATGCGTAAACGCATCGATCGTGCAACTGAAGTTGCTGACGCTGAGGAGAAACAGATTGGGGTGCCGCTTTGCAACGCCGACCGCATTTAAGATTTGATTGGCAAAATGCCAGGAGGTGGGACCTTCTCCGGCCGGCATCAGACAGTCGGCCGGAATGACGGTCACACCCATGCTCGCCAGTTTCTTACCCACAGATTGCGAGGCCTCCGGTGTGAAGGCGTTATAACTATGTCCGGCAAGCAGAATGGCCGGACTACCAGCCGCAATTGCCGCGTCGAGCGCCTGTGCTCCGAAATTACGAAGCGTGCGCTCTGCATCTGTTTGCGCCTGTACGGCAGCCTTCCAGGCGCTGACGGCCGATTCGCGCATGACCCCCAGTTCCTCGACGGCCATGTCGACCAGAGCGGAGCAGGTTTCGTAGCCGTTGATGAACTCTAATACCGGCGATAAGAGACGGCAATCAGGAAACGCCTTGGCCAAGAAATAGGGTTCGGCCTGTGTGATCGGACAGAGGTATGAATCACGACACTGGTTCGGATGGGGCATCCGGACCACGTGCGGGATGAAGATGAGACTGACGCCCTTCTTCGCCAGATCCAAGACGGCACCGTGAGCAATCTGCGCGGGAAAGCAAAATCCCGAATGTGACGTCAGGTCACCACGAGGGTCTACATCCGACAGCACCACCTCCATACCGATGTGGGAAAAGAACGTGGAATACAGTGGAAACAGGGAATGTGTCGTGAGGGCCCTGGGAATACCGATGCGCGTCTCGCTCGCCACCGGGGAGGCGACGGAATGGCCTAGGGATTCTCGGATAAAAGCCCTCGCACTTTCGTACGCCGGCCCCACCCCCCAATGGGTACGCTCCACTCGCTCATGCCTCGGCGTCGCAGCCGATTTCATCGGTGTGACCCTGAAGAGGACCTCGGCCCGCTTTTCCACCAGATCCTGGGCCGCTGTGGTCCTGGCCTTTCGCTTCCAGACATTTTCATAGAGACTGCACCGGCCCCCGAAGGGAAATCGCCGACCCGCGACCTCGAACCGGTCGATGGTGCAGTACATCTTACACGCGCCGCACGTAAACCGGCCGACGCGCTGCATCTCCGGAGCGGCCAGTGTGAGAAGATCGAGAGGATGGCCCGACAGTGTCGCCGACCGCTTCAGAGCCAAAAGCCCGACACCTAATGCTCCAAGTAATTCGGGGCTCGGCGGAATCACAACCTGTCGTCCGACGCTGTGTGCGAACGCATATCCAAGAGCACGGTTGAGCGCGACACCGCCTTGCAGAAAAATCTTTTTCCCGACATAGCGCGGCCCCTTGACGCGATTCAAATAATTGCCGGCGATGGCATACACCAACCCTGCAATGATGTTGTCACGAGGATGTCCTTGTTGCTGGGCGAGGCGAATATCGGAATTGATGAATGCCGCGCAGGTCGCCTTGAAATGCACCGGAGAGGGGGCAGCCAGCGCCAGGTCGGCGATATCCGAAACTGTGATACCCAAATCACCGTGGGCGCTTTCCTCCAGGAACGAACCCGTGCCTGCCGAACAGGCATTGTTCATGGCGTAATCGATCGGCACACCGTTACGCAGATAGATATACTTGGAGTCCTGACCGCCGATCTCGAATATCGTGTCCACGTCGGAATCGAAATGCGTCGCGCCAGCCGCATGAGCGGAGATCTCGTTATAGACATGTTCCGTCCCAAGGTAGGCGCCGGCAAGTTCGCGTGCCGATCCGGTCGTGCCGATCAACCCAATAGGACGATTACCCACCTGCTCGATGAGTGCCTGCAGACACTCACGGGTCGCGCCCACAGGATTTCCTTTGGTCCTCCCATAATGGGACGCCACCACCGCCTGCGTCGAGGGATCGAGTAAGATCGCCTTGGTGGTGGTCGATCCCGCATCTACCCCAAGGACCAGAGGTCCATCAGGAGGAACCTGCCGGGGCGGGGTCGCAATCACCTGCACCTGTTCACCATAAAGATGAAGCGGCGGGAGACGGCCAAGGCTCGGCTGCACGCCGATCTTTGGGGACGTTTCTCCTGGAGTATCCTTTACGAGCAAGGCCGTGCCCCAGGCTTCGAACCACGGACTTTCCGGGAGTACCACAAACTCCGAGGCAGGGAGCTTCGCCTGCAATGCCGCCAGCATTGCGTCGTTTCTGGATACGCCTCCGATCAGCAAGACCCGTCTCAGCTCTCTCGCGCCTTTCTCCAGCAATGCAATCACCTTGTTCGACATGCTGTCGTGCAGGGTATGGAGAATATCTTCTGGTGTGGCCTCATTGCGGTTCAGTTTATGGGTGATGTCGGATTTGCAATGGACCGAGCAACGCGAAGCCAAGGGTACGACCTTACCGCCGAAAGACCGGCTGATCGCTTCTTCCATACCCAAACCCATACGGCCGATTTGCTGCACGAAGAACTCGCCGCTTCCGGCTGCACATTTGTTGTGGGAAACCACATTCGTGATTCTCCCGTCCATCAGAAGGTAGACCAGAAAGGATTCTCCGCCGAGCGACGCAACTGCGTCGAACGTACCCTCTACCTCATGGAGTGCCCGCTGCACCGCCGCGACTTCGGACATATGGCCGAGCTGGCCTGAGACGCCGAAGTATTCGGCGTCGGCGAATTCCGGCCGTGCAAGGACCTCATGGAGGACCTCTAGGGGGCGACCTTGATGGGCTAAGACGACGGCGCTCCGCGCCTCACCACGAAGAACGGCGACTTTCACCGTGAGCGCGCCGATATTTATGCCGACGTAGGACATAGCCGCTTCCCAAGGAACCTGATAGGTACATGTAATACGAGGTCGCCCTCGATACCCTCGTCAATCCATCACAAACGTGACCTTCAGATCGACACGATACATGACGACCTTGTTGTTTTCGACCACGACATGCTGCTCTGCCACCCAAGCCGACTTAATCCCATGGATGGTCTTGGACGCTCTGGCGATTCCTTGAACGATGGCATCCTCGAAACTCGTGGGCGATTCGGAACTGATCTCGATAATTTTAGCAACGGACATGGCACCCTCCCTTCATCTTCTGCGCATCTGCGCAATGAATGACCGATCAACTTGCTCCATCACACCTTGCTCAATCCGCGTCCTCATCACGTATCTGATCCGATACGCTGAGTCTCAATCACGTATCGACTTCAATACTAAGCAAGCCTGACGCCAGAATTCATTCGATTGCGCACCAACTCATTTCACAATATCTCAGTGAGTTAATAGGACAAGAAGCCTGTGAAGCACACGGACTTGTAGCAGAGTGCTACAAGGAAAAATCACAGCCTGTGGCATTAGCGGCATGATGCGGGCATTCCATCATCGACAAAACACTCCTGCTCTCACTTCACTTGGAATCTGTTCCATTGTGCGCCAACCGAGACGGTCGCCTTGTCGCTCTTGTGCGACATTTCTCATCACCTCTCGCAGTCCTCCTTATAAAAGTCTTTCCACTTTGACGCACGCAGATCGGTACGTGTCATGCATTGTTCACATGACATATCTATGTTCTCACGTGAAGGGTGACCTCATATGTCTGCATGTATGGAATCGGCTGCTGAGTGCGCATGACTGATTGATCGGAGAATCGATATGGGAAGTGGTCTACACATCCTTCCACACAACTGGTCGATGCGTTTCGCAACGTTGCACATTGCCGTGACGAGTATCATTTTGAGCCTGATCCTGGTGTCCTGCGGGGGAGGCGATGGCGATGCGCCACCGCGGTCATCGGCACCTCCCAATATTGCCGGGGTATGGGCCGGGACATGGACAGGCTTTAATCCTGCCCTAGGACCCGTCACAGGCGATTGGGAAAACGAGCTCGACCAAATCGGCTCGGATGTCACAGGAACGTCGAAACTCAGCGGCGATATCGACTGCCCTGACGGCATCGTGACAGGGTCAGCCACCAAGACGGCGATCTCCGGAGACCTCCTCCGTGGAACATGCGATCCCAACACTTGGGCCCTCACGGCCGTGAGCGCAACCTCGAGAACCACCAGCGGCGTGTGGAACCAGCTGGATGCAAATGGAAATCGCATAGCGGATGGAACATTTACCGGAACACAAATTGCGACGATAGGGGGTCCGCGCATTAAATTCGTGACCCCTCCCGGAGCCAGACCAGGAGCGATTGTCACCATTGCAGGGTCTGGGTTTGGCGCCGGCGCCGTCGAGAATATCCTCGACTTCAACACCACTCGCGTGAGCGACACCGACCTATTGACGATCAGTCCGACCAGACTTACGGTCCTTGTGCCTCCTCTCGCCACAACGGTCGGTCCGCTGACTCTCACCACCCTGAGCGGCACCGCGATCAGTCCACATCCGTTTAACACAAGAGTGTTCCACCCCCAACTCATTAAAACCGCCACCATTTCTGTCGGCACTGGTCCTCAAGGAGTAGCAATCAGCCCCGATGGCCGAAAGGTATACGTGGCAAACAAGACTGCTCACACGGTGAGCATGGTGAACACCGCCACCAATCAGGTGATCGGCACGACTCCTGATCTGAGCATGCCCGTTCACAGTCTTGCAGTCAGTCCCGATAACAGGCGTCTGTACATCGTGACGGGCAATGTCGGGAGCGGCATGATCTTTGTGAGGGATTCCGCCAATCTTGCCGATATTGACACGATTCCAATTTCTGCAAGGGATGACTCCCGACTCAATCCGCAAGGCATTGCCGTCAGTCCTGACGGACAACTGCTCTATCTTTCCGACAACCGGGACGGAGGTGCCGTCACCATTCTCGACACCGCCACAAAGTCGATGATTCAAAGCTTCCCCGGTGTTGCTGGAACCATGCCGCTCGGTGTTATCCCACATCCTGACGGACAACACGCCTATTTCACATTTGCCGGACCGACAAACGAGGTCGCCGTCTACGACGTGCTGAGCAAGAGTATCACCAGCACCTTTACCGTAGGCTCGCGACCGGTCGGCATCGCGGTGACTCAGGACGGCGGCAAAGTCTACGTGTCAAACGAGCAGGATAACTCTGTCACGATCTTCAACACAGAGACGAGCGGACCGCCAGTGACGACACCGGTGGGTACGAGTCCTGCCGGAGTGGCCATCAGCCCGGATGGGAGCCAGGTCTACGTGGCCAATCGTGGGGACGGGACCATCACGGTGCTGAGCACGACAACGGATCAAGTCCTTGACGCCTTAACCGTTGGGGCCGCCCCGACAGGAATCGCCATCACCCCTGACGGGAAACGTGCCTACGTGACAGATTCCTTCAACTCCCTCTATGAACTTGGAGGAGCGCTCACGCTCACCCTGGCGAAGAGCGGCACTGGCATCGGAACGGTAACGTCTTCCCCTGAAGGGATCGACTGTGGAGGGATCTGTCGGGCAAGCTTCGACGCTGGCACAACCGTGACCCTCACGGCTACCCCCGACAGTAATTCTATGTTTGGAGGCTGGAGCGGCGACTCAGACTGCTACGACGGTGTCGTCGTTCTAGATAGCCATAAGACGTGCACGGCGAGGTTTAACAGCAACCTCCCGCCTCCTACGAGTTCGTCCGGAGGGGGGAGATGTTTCATCGCCACCGCTGCCTATGGAAGCCCCTTGGCTCGTGAAGTGGTCGTCCTGCGAACATTCCGAGACCGGCATCTCTTGACAAATACGCTGGGAAGAACCTTCGTGGACTTGTACTATGCCTATTCTCCGCCGATCGCCGACTACATCAGAGAGCATGAACGGCTTCGGGCTATCGTACGACTCGGTCTCTGGCCGCTGGTCCATACCATTAAAGATCCTTATACATCGCTCGGATCCATCTTGATCGTGGGGATGGTCATCTGGCAAACATATGTCCGGTCATGTCTCATGCGGAGACGGAGAACAGGCCCTGCCACGCAGATCC
>JAOUPN010000565.1 GCA_029879905.1 Nitrospira sp.
GAGAAATGGATCCGCTATAAGACTCTCTCTCAATTTTCGGAAGTCCTCATTACTAGCAGTCGAGCCTGTTGCCCTTGCGATTAAAAGGTTCTGCATGTTCTCGACAACTTCCTTCAGCTCCTTCCGTCTTCTTGATTTGTCATTCATGTCTCAGAAGCCTTCCGATTAGATCGCGGATCGTAGGCGGCCTGCGAAGTGGTGATCTAATCGTGTCCAAAAGCAGATTTCTGGCGATTAAATACTAAGGCGTCTCTGCGCGGTGCATTCTCAAAACTATTGAAGACTAAGTACAACCGTGAACGGTTGACGTTGCATGGAAGCTTGACCGTTGAAATACATAGCAATAGAATTGAATCGTCTGACTAGACCAGTGCTGTATGTGGAGAGGCGCACTAAGACTGGAATAACCTATGTATATGTTGATGCCGCTCCACACACATATTGATTTCGGCTTTGGTGCGACCGGAGAGGCTTTCAAGGATGCCGCCGATCAACTGGAGGAGTCATTGAAAGGAGAGGGAGTCGGTATCTTCAACGAATATCTTCCAATCAATTACCTACGCCGTCACGCTATTGAGCTTTTCCTTAAATCAGGGATCGTGATAATACATCGCCGTTTTTCAATCCCATATGGCAGCGATCCGACGGAGCAAGAGCCAGGTGCATTCGTGAATGGAAAGTGGCAGCCATTTATACGATTACACAGCGTGAGCAGCTTATGGTCATATCTGAAGACCCTTTTTGTTGACCAAAAGGCTGCCCTCGATGCTATCGAGCACATCGAGTGGTTAGTTCCAGCGGAGGTTGATAGCTGGATTGACACGATAGAGAGGCTCGACCCACGTAGCACTTTTTTTCGTTATCCCAATCCAGAAAAAGCAAAAGATGAACTAAAGTCCGCCATGGCAAGAACGTCTGCAGAAGAACTTCTGAAAAAGCATAAAGAGAACCCAGAAAAGAAACAGCGTATTGTCGTGCTAGAAGACATGGATCGACAAGTCACGGACATTTACTATTATGATGGCCGGTCGCTCGATGAGCTCACCAAGGTCTTGAAGGAATGTTCACAGCATTTCTTCAGTATGCATGCCGCGCTTAGGATGGGTATTTGTAAAGGCGCATGATGGCCCCGTTTAAATATATGGCTTCAATCAGCCGTTTTGTGACCTTTTACACAAAACTCTTCTGACCCAGTTTTCCTTTTTCGTTCGTCCAGGGTATGGTCTCCGCCCGAGGCCGCTAGGCTGATCACCGACACGCCGGGATCTCTCCCCAGCTGCGGCTCTTGTAACCCTGAGAAGCGTCAAGGAGAGGAGACGTACCCCATTCGTTTTATGGTGCAAGCGTCAGACAGACAAATCGATTGGCGGCATTTGCAGGGACGGATGATTAATTTATGGAGAGATGAGAAGAAGGACGAAAGTATTTTGGTTGCGGGGAGAGGATTTGAACCTCTGACCTTTGGGTTATGAGCCCAACGAGCTACCAGGCTGCTCCACCCCGCGGTGGGAGACTAGCAAAGGGTGTGACAGCAAGTCAAGCTGAAGACTCTGGCCAAGGACTTCCCTCGTTGCATTCAGGGCACGTCGGTGATAAAGGCATAGCATGCGTATTGTCTTCATGGGCACACCGGAGTTTGCCGTGCCGTCCCTTCAGGCGTTACTCGACTCAGCCGACGAGGTGGTTGGGGTTGTCTCTCAGCCCGACCGACCGAAAGGGCGTGGACATGAGCTTGCGCCGCCCCCGGTGAAAATTCTCGCCCAACAGGCGGGCATTCCTATACTCCAGCCCCCAAAGATCAGAACGCCGGACTTTCTAGAGGCCTTGGCTGCATGGAAGCCGGACGTGATTGCCGTCACGGCATATGGTCGTATCCTCCATGCACCGATCCTCAATCTTCCCCCCATGGGCTGTGTAAACGTGCATGGCTCATTGCTGCCGAAGTATCGAGGCGCGGCTCCGGTTCAGTGGGCCGTGATCAACGGAGAAACGGAAACCGGCATCACAACGATGTTGATGGATGAAGGTATGGATACCGGAGCCATGCTCCTGCAAGAGTCCATTCCCATCTTACCCGACG
>JAOUPN010000566.1 GCA_029879905.1 Nitrospira sp.
AAAGCCTTTTCGGCATTCAGGATCTTCACTCGTAACGAGTTGGCAACTCCACCGTTCTTGATCAGTCCTAGCTGGTGGGCGTTGTCGATGTCGCCGACAGTGCTAGAGAAGGTGGCAATGCGTTTCGTGGTGGAGGCGGAAGCAGATCCTGAGTTGTATTCAAGTTCAAACTTTCCAGAGGAGCCTGTATTCGCGATCCCTGTCAGAGTTACCCGGGGTTGAACAATTCCTTCCCTGGACGATGCCCAGATTTCAAGATTATAGAGTCCCAATTTCAGGCCGATTATTTCGATAGCATAACGGCCACTCGCAGGATGCAAGACTTCAACTGAGTGCGATGTCAACCGTTCTACTGCCTCGTCACCCTCGATGTCAGCAGGCTCGATGCTATCAATAAAATGCGCAGAAGTCGGGATTTCGTCGCGCTCAATCCCGTTGACAAGTCCCGTAACTTTTCCGGACGGGTCAGTCATGATAACATCCGCATTTTCGCCTGTAGAGATGCTTAGGGCACTAGTATCCCCGGGTGGATCAGTGATGTGTCCCCGCGTTACATAGCGCTGGATATATGATGGGCTGTTGAAAAGGAACTTTTCCCGTGGACCAAGATCGACAGGGGCTTTTATGGAACGAGGTCCTGGATCGGCAATCAAGTAGTCATTTCCGCTCTTGCCGTAAACTACTACATAGTGGCCGGGAAATTGTGTTCCCTTGTCATCCGTTCTTTTGACGCCCACGATTATGGCATGTCCCTCACAGAGGGTCTTATCAAGATATTCTTGAAATTGGCGCCCCACGTCAGCTTGTTTCTCGTCATCTTTCAACCAATCTATTTTTGTCGGCCAAAACCAAGTAAATCCTGTCTTCAACCCATCTGAATTGAGGCGAATACCCAATTGAGTTACGGCAGGAAGCCACCGCATCAAACCTCGGGGGGCCGCGTATACCCCATACTTAGCCAAAAAATCATCGAGATAGCCTGGATCATTAGGGTTTCCAAATAGCGGGGCACAGTCGGAACTAATGCAAGGAATCCTGGGTACACCTTCGCTGTTGAGAACCATAGAAAGGGATGTTGTTGCACAACCCCATCGACATATGGTTCCGTTCTGAGGATTTATGATTGAACCATAATACGCGTATTGCTCTGGCCCCCAATGAGGAGTGAACGTGCATTGTCCCAATCTCGTCACAGCCACCTGGCAACCGCTCTTTGGTTTCATGAGGAACACACCCTTGTTGCCTTCCCCAACAATGACCCCTGAGTCATTGATGCCCGTGGCTCTCCAAAGCTCCCACCCTGAATTCTGCGGAAGGAGCGAATTGAGGTCTTTCATGCTTCCGTCATACAGAAAGGCTCGCTCCTCGCCTCCCGCTTTCCAAGCATACCCCACTACTACTCCACTATTGTTAATGGCACGAGCAAAGCTCTCAGTGAACCCTGGCAACGGATTTAGATCAATCACCCCTCCGTTCTTGTACAAGAATGCACGCTGCGTCGCTCTAGAGACATTAAACTGTCCGATCACTTCCCCTTGGGCATTGATTGCAATAGCAAAACTTTCCTCCCCAATATTATGAAGATCGCCTATGTTAGTGATACGGCCTGAAGTTCCCAGTGTTGCCAGATAGGCATGACGGAGTCCTGGTGCACTCGGTGACAGTCCGGCGCCGACTATTTGACCTGCTTGGTTTATGCCCTTGGCTGTAAGCAACTTCCATGATGATCCTGCGGGCAAGAGGTCATTTAGGTTCTGGAATCCGTTAGTGAGGGAATGGACCACGAATCCGTAGGCTGGACTTTGCACGTCGCCCACGATATCACCGGAATCCGTGATAGCAAATGCCGAGCCCCATGCGTCCCTGAGAAGTGAAGCTGCCCCCATAGAAGGACTCCATGAAAAAGCCCTTGGCTCGTCATTAGGGTAATAACCGGAGTATCCTACGACAGTATCGAAGTTGTTAAGACCGTTCGCGCCATTAAATGTCCCTCCTGGGAGCCTAGGAATTTGCAGGAAGTGTCCGTCTTTATAGAGGTAGGGTCCAAGAGCAGACGACCCAAGAAAATGTCCGGCATTG
>JAOUPN010000567.1 GCA_029879905.1 Nitrospira sp.
CCCGATCCAGGAAGGGTGGTCAATGCCAGCGCCTATCGTGCGTTTCTCCTGACAAAGGCAGCGATGGATTTTTCGGACGAGGGGTATCGCAGGCAGGCCGAACGCAATATGCGGTTCGTGATCGAGTCGCAAAATCCAAATGGATCCTGGTACTACGCGATGGATGGGAAAAGAAGTTTCATCGACCACTTTCATACCTGTTTCGTCATGAAAGCGTTGGCCAAGATCGAGCGATTGACGGGCAACACCGAGTGCACCGTAGCCATCGAACGGGGAATCCGATACTACACGCAACATCTCTTCGACGACACCGGTCTTCCCAAACCGTTCTCAAAAGCGCCGAGGATGACGATCTACCGCAGGGAACTCTACGACTACGCAGAGTGCATCAATCTCGCAACCCTGTTGCAAGGCCGTTTTCCTGAATTAGATCAGCGACGTGAAATGGTGCTAGAGGACATTTTTGCAAGATGGCAGCGCGCGGATGGATCTTTCCGTTCCCGCCACCTTCTACTGGGTTGGGATGATGTCCCAATGCATCGCTGGGCGCAAGCGCAGTTGTTCAGGAGTATCTGCATGTTGGTTGCTGAGAACGGCGCAGGACTGTAATGTCTCGATCGGTGTCTTGCGCAGTGTTGCACGAATAGTGATCCCCCCTCTCCTTCTTTTACGTTGTACAGGCTAGACAAGGAATCAATCCATGCCGGGAATTGTTGGAATCATCGGTAGGGGGCCAAGGGGAAAATATGCGAGTGATGTGCGGGCGATGGTCGACTGCATGAGGCACGAGCCCTTTTACAAGTTCGGCACGTATATCAACGAGGAGTTGGGTATTTATGCAGGATGGACCTGCCATCCAGACTCCTATGCCGATTGTATGCCGGCGATGAATGCGAACAAGGACGTGATCTTGTTATTTGCTGGGGAGGAGTTTTCCGGGCAATCGGCTGGGCAGCCCCATAAAGCTGAGACATTGTTGCAACGGTACGAAAGTGAGGGGGAAGGCTTTCTGCGCGGTTTGAATGGCTGGTTTTCTGGTCTCCTGGTAGACCGGCGAAACTCGATGGTCAGACTTTTCAATGACCGCTACGGCATGCAGCGGATCTATTATCACGAGGAATCGGATGCGGTGCTCTTTGGCTCTGAGGCCAAGTCGATTCTCAAGGTACGGCCGCAGCTTCGAGCGTTGAATCCTCAAGGATTGGGCGAACTCATCAGCTGTAATTGCGTATTAGAGCATCGGACCCTGTTCCCCAAGATTTTTCTGTTGCCTGGCGCGTCGCTGTGGACATGGAAGGAATCTGCGAGGCCGATCAAACGCGAGTATTTCAACGCCAGTGAGTGGGAGAACCTTCCTCCGCTTGAGGAAGGTGAGTTCCTATCTCGACTCAGTCAAACCGTTAGAGCGATTATTCCTCGCTATTTCCATGAGAAAGGTCAGGTTGGGCTTTCGCTGACCGGTGGGTTAGATTCCCGCATGATTATGGCATGTCTCAATCCCGCTCCTGGCGAAGTGCCCTGTTACACGTTCGGCGGGTCGAAAGACATGCTCGATATCACAATAGCCAGGAAGATTTCCGAGGTCTGCGGACAGACGTACAGTGTCGTTCGGATTGGACCTTCGTTTTTCTCAGATTTCTCCGTGTTGGCGGAAAAAACTATTTACGTGACGGACGGAACCTTGGATGTGTCCAGCACGCACGACATGTATTTCAATAAATTGGCGCGTGGCATTGCGCCGATACGCGTCACAGGGAAGTTCGGGAGCGAGGTCATTCGTGACCACACCATGTTCAATGCAGCGGCGGTGCCTGGAGGTCTCTTCACCAAAGATCTAGAGGAGCAAGCGAAAAAAGCTGTTGCGACACTGGATGATGTGAAGAAGGGACACAAGCTGTCTGTGGCTGTCTTTAAGGATTTTCCTTGGCGCGAATATAACAAGATCATGATCGAACAATCCCAATCCGTCTTCCGTTCACCCTACATGGATAATGATCTTGTGGAGCTGATGTACCGGGCACCAATCGGAGCTCGGTCCTCAAATCAACCGCAGCGTGGGATCATTCGAGAGTG
>JAOUPN010000568.1 GCA_029879905.1 Nitrospira sp.
CGAATCCTTCGTGAGGATTTGGACGGTCGTTGATAGATCGAGCGCAAACCCTACCGTTCCGTAAATCACGCAAGCCATCGCGGCCCATAACACCCTTCGCCAGACCAGCAGGCCCAAGACCATCGGAACGAGAATAAGAAAGCCGATCCACCAGGGGCCAGCCAATGTCGTAGAAGCGAACATCGCTCCCATATCGATGGCCAGGATTCCCGTCAGCAAAACCAGTAACGCAGTTCGTTTCATGGCAAGACTATAAAGCGAGATGCACGATGCCGCAATGGTATTGTGTCGCCGGCACATAGCCCCCCTTTCGGGGGGAATCTTACTACAGTGGGGAATTTACCGGAAGCTCGGACCTCTTGCAGAATGCGCGCAACCACCAGGAGGCTTTATGCAGCTGACCGATTTGTTCCCGCAGGTTCTCGAATACACGATGGCTCGATCACGAAATATGTTTTGGAGGTTGCTTGGTGTGGGACTGTGCTTGGCAACCATGGGTGGCCCCGCTTGGGGCGATGTGGGGGCCGATCGAAATGTCGGTGCCGAGGCGATTGTGGCTGCCGGGTTCGGCTATCAGAACGGCGACGACTCAACGATTACCGTAAAGGTCTATGATGCCGTATCCGGTGAGGTTTTGGCTGAAGATGTGTATGAATTGAGCATTAAGGAAGAGGGGAGCTCCACATCGAAGGGGCAGACGGCGCGAATCTTTGCCGGTGGAGTCGGGCAGGGCTCAACCGATCTCTCGAATTTTGTGTTGCGGGTCTATGATGCGAAGACGGGAGAGTTTCAGTGGACGGGACAGCTGAATCTCTCAGTGGAAAGCGAGAGCGACGCGGGGCAGTTGATTTCTACCGTGGTCCCCAGGCGAGCAGTTGTCACGAAAGTCCATGACACCGATGAGTCCGACATTCCTCACCCCATGTTCTTATTGCGTGCATGGGACACCGTGACGGGTGGAATCATTTGGGAAGACCAGTTTTCCGCAGACGAAAAGGCTGCAGTGTTAGCCAGGCAGATCGGCGTCGACTCAGCAGGCTTCGACGGACTCGCGTTGGGAGCCGATACCTTTGATTTCAGAATTCTGATGTTTGACGGCGGCGGTCGAACGGTATTGTGGGAGGATCGTGTGTTACAACGGACCGGGAACGACGATGTTCAAGGTATGCTGGACGATCAGGCGCAGTTGCTTCCCGCGTGGACCCAACCGGTTGAGCAGGATTCGACCCCGGAAGAAATCTAATCCGTCGCGATTGTGACGGTCGTGACAACGATGTCATGTGGAGCGGCATGCAGAGCCCAGGGGCTAGCCCCTGGGCTTCATATCATTGAGCGGTGACGGGGCCTGTGCTACGATGCGCCGCGGCATGCATGCTCTTCCCGAATCAGGTTTGGGATTTTCCTTCCAAGAGTGGTTGGACCGTGTCGCTCGCCCTATTGAATTTGCGACAAGAGATGCCTGCGCCCACTTAGGGACGGTCAAGAATATCGGGCCGTTCATTTCCACTCAGGTGCTCTCCGTTTTGGCGGAGCAGGTATTCCCTCAAACCGTTGAGGCACGGTTAGTGTCCTTGCGGGATCTTTTCCTCGATTTTCAGCCGTCGCTCCCTCCGTACGAACAGCGTCGAAGATTACAGGAGGCTGCTGTGCTTGTGCAGACGCTTCGACGTCTCGCCCGGAGCAGTGCTCCCCCACCGGCCGCAACACCTGTACGGACCATGATAGAGCGCCGTGTAGACGGTGCCGATCGCCAAGATCTGTGGGGCATCCCGATTCGATTTGCGAAAGGAGTCGGGCCGAAACGCACCGGATTTCTGCAACGATGGAACATTAAAACGGTCGAGGATGCACTCTGGACCGTACCCTGGCGCTATGAAGACCGGTCGGTTATGACGCCGATCGGCGATCTTGTTCCGGGTATGATTGCGTCGATCTGTGGGACGATTGCGAAATGCGAATCCAAGCGAACGCGGAATCGGCGCATGAACGTACTTGACGTCGGGGTGGAAGATCGAACCGGTCGTCTGCAGGCCGTGTTTTTTAATCAGCCGTATTTGGAAAA
>JAOUPN010000141.1 GCA_029879905.1 Nitrospira sp.
CTGGTAGACTTGATCGAATCATGCCGGTTCGATAGACGATGCCGCAGAAGGAAGAGGGATGGCCGACGAGCTGACCTATATTGCCGCAGGACTCGGCTTACTGGGACTCCTGTTCCTGCTGACCGGGCTGGCCTCGGCTAGAAAGCGGCGGTTCGGACGTCTGTCCGTCCATATGTTGTCCGCCCTGCTCTGCCTGGTTTCCGGTGCCCTGCTCATCACCATGTATCTGTCTCTCCACGGGTACCGAGCGCTGACGCGCGAGGACCTGGCTGCAACGATTCACACCGAGCCGGTCGGACCCGCACAATTTCTGGTGACTGTCCTGATGGCGGATGGACGGAAAGAGCAATACAAGCTGGCCGGGGATGAGATCTACGTCGATGCCCACATTTTGAAATGGAAACCCTGGGCGAATATCCTCGGTTTACACACGACGTATGAACTAGACCGCCTCTCAGGACGCTATCATCGCATTGAGGATGAACTGTCCCAACCGCGCACGATCCATCCTCTGACACCGGATCGACCCGTCGATCTATTTACATTACGACGCCGGTATAGCTGGCTCAAGCCGATGGTCGATGCGGAATATGGTTCCGCAGCCTTCTTCCCGGCGCGTGAGCGTACCGTACTTGAACTTCGTGTCTCTACCACCGGCCTTCTCTTCCGCAGACCGTCGACATCGCTCTAGCCGTGGCTGCGCCTACACACTACCGAATGCCTGGCTCCGTTTCTCCTCCAATTCCGCCCAGCGGGCATAGAGCCGTTCGACATCGGCTTGCGCTGAGTGCAGCGCGGTGTATCGTTCCTGAAGTGCTCCGGCTGATGAGGCAATGGCCGGATCATCGGCCGCAGCTTGGCAAGCAACGACAGCCTCCTCAGCCTTGAGAATCTTTCCTTCGATCTGGTCCCATTCCTTTTGCTCTTTGTACGACAGTCCTTTCCGTTTTGATATCCCGGTTGTCGCCGCCTTCCCCTCCGGATTTTTATGGGTTCGTTCTTCCGTCGGTTTTCTGGCCTCTGCCGTCTCCCACTGCGCATAGTCGGCAAACCACTCGGCATGGCCGTCCCCCGACAGCGCAAGAAGCCTGGTCGACACACGATCTAACAACCACCGGTCGTGTGTGACCAAGACGATCGCACCGGCAAATTCCATCAGGCTGTCCTCCAACACGTCGAGCGTCGGGATATCCAAATCGTTTGTGGGTTCGTCGAGGATGAGCAGATCCGCGGGTTGCAGCATCAGACGGGCTATAAGCAAGCGTGCTTGTTCCCCTCCTGACAGGCGCGACACCGGTATATCAAGCTGTTCGGCACGAAAGAGAAACCGTTTGGCCCATGACACAAGATGAATAGGACGATCCTGATACATGACCGTCTCCACGCCGGACGGCGCAAGCGCACGGCGCAGAGTCGCCTGCTGATCCAACGACTCCCGATGCTGCTCAAACGTCACCACGCGTAATCGATCGGCACGGATGATGGTTCCAGAATCAGGATCCAGAGTACCTGCCAGCAGTTTCAAGAGCGTCGTTTTTCCGCTGCCGTTCGCCCCGAGTAACCCGATGCGCTCCCCCGGCCCTAACTGCATCTCCACATCAGTGAGGATCGGCCGCCCACCGAGCGACTTGCTCACTCCGGTAACGGTCAGCAGCTGCTTGGACTTCCGTCCCGAGGCCGTGAACTCGATGGCGGCAGGTCCTTGTGCCTTCCGCGATTCGAGTTCCTGTAACTCCTCGATCAGACGGCCTGCCGAATTGATCCTGGCCTTTGCCTTGGTTGTTCGCGCTTTAGGCCCGCGTCTGAGCCATTCGACCTCACGCCGCACACGATTCGCCACAGCCCCCTGATAGTCTGCTTGAGCCTGTAAAAAGGCCTCTCGCTGCTCCAAGAAATCACTATACCGCCCCATGGCTTGAAAGAGGCCTCCCGGATAACAGCGATTCAATTCCCATACATGCCCGGCGACAGACTCCAAAAATTTCCGATCATGACTGATCACGATATAGGCATGCGGTTCATCCCGTAGCAGCGCCTCTAACCACAGAATCCCTTCCACATCCAGGTGGTTGGTCGGCTCATCTAACAACAACACATCCGGTTCCAAGAGTAAGGCACGTACAATCGCCAGCCGCTTTCTCCACCCTCCGGACAGGGAAGAGACCGGCTGATCCGTGCGGGCAAATCCGCCAAGACCGAGGGTTTTTGCCATTCTTCCGCCCTGTTCATGCGGGTCCATTCCCTCATCACGAAAGACCTGGAGCAACGCCTCCTCAACCGAGTGTCCTTCGTCGAACACCGGATCTTGCGGGACATACCCGATCCGAACCTGCCTTCGTATCGTACGGATTCCACCATCCGGTTCATCGAGGCCAGCCAAAATCTTAAGCAATGAGGACTTCCCTGATCCATTCGGACCGATGAGTCCGACGTGATCTCCCTCACAAAGCCCTAGGGACAGACCTGTGAACAAGGGGTTCACCCCATAGCTTTTTTCAATAGATTCGCAACTGAGTAGTGTGATCGGCGGCATAACGGCTGTGTGCAGTGTAGCCGATCACAGGGAGAGAACGGAAATCTTTCTTGCGGAATTCACCCTATGGCTGTTGGCCGGAAGATCGCTCTGGGAATTGTTCGGTGATCGAGACATAGCCGTCCCCTGTATGGGAGACGGCCACATCGTGTCACGCTTAATCAATTACGCCGCGGCGCTGCACATCTGCACAATCCGCTTCCGTACGACGGGGCTGACGTTGGTAAAGGCGAGACCGAATTCCTTTGAATTGATCCAGCGCACGGTCGCGCCTTCGATCACAAATGCATCGGGCGAGTTTTGAGGAAAAATGCAGCATTGCACATCCGTTCCGACCGGAACAGCCGTCGCGCTCGTCACGCGGCAGCCCCAGGGGGACAGATCACGCAGCTCGCCCTTTCCTGCCACCGTCCGGCCCTTGACGGAGAAATAGCTGTGCAATCTGACCCTCACACGGACACAGCGGCGGTGCTCTAAGGTTCGCTTTTGAGATACGGGCTGTGGACGCACACTCACCGGTTCACTCTGGCGGGTATGCGTCACGACGGGGTTCCGCCTCTTGGAACGATCACTGTTGTTTGAAGGGGATACCGCTGAACTCGCGGTTTGTTGGCTCAACCATTGCCCTGTCTGCTCGACAATCGCCATCAACGGTTTCAATGCTCCGGTTCTGGCGATGACACCCTCCATCCACCCTTGCCTCACACTGACAGCATCCGGGACAGGCCCACGCCCTCCTGCACACAAATATTTGATCCGATGCACCACATCGCCGAACTCCGGATGGTCTTTTCGAATCCATCCGTATATTTCCAAGCTTTCGGCATATCGACCGGCGGATTCCAGTGTCCGCCCCATATGATACAAGACATGGAGTTGGTCTTCAGGTTCCAGCGTCGGTGATGCCGCCGCCTGCCGAAATGCCATGACCGCCTCGTCATAGCGACTCGTTGCTTTCAGACACAACGCGAGCTGCACATAGGCGATCCCGGCATATTGTGGATCCGCGGCAACTTGCCGAAAATTATCTATGGCGGGCTCAAACATACGTGCACGTTTGAGGGCCAACCCTCGCTCATACAAATCAGACAAGACCTTCCGCTGATCCATATCACATCCTCCCCGGTTCCCAAGGCTTTGCTCCTCACCATATTCGGATACTCCACTTGAGCAAGAACAAGACCCTGCACAGAGAATACTTTCACCCATGATTTCACTGACTTAGAGTTGCAGGCAAAATATGGTCGCAGGAAGATCCCAACACCATGACCCGAATGGTACACATGGCAGAACACGCCTACTATCTGGAAAGACTTGGGATCTAACTGATGCGTGTAAACACATGAACGATTGGCTGAAACAGGAGCGACAAACCTGCCTTAATGATCAGTAACAGATCAAACCGTATCGGTGGGTATTCTGCATAGTAAAGAGATGTGCCTTTCTGATATACGGGCGGGCGCCAAGACAGATCCCACCCCCATACGCTGCATTCGCAACCGGCTTCACTCTCAATAACGACATGTCCCAAAATAGACTTGAAGGCCGCCATAAATTCCGGCAAAGTGGCCCCTATGAACTCTTTCAAGAACCGTAGACTCCCCACAAGGATTGCACAATCCTGCCTTGTCGGCCTGCTTCTCGTGATAGCGTTGTTGCTGTCCCCGCACCCCGCCGATGCAGAGTGGATCGCGCTGGAAAAACGCCATCAACCCCAAGGCAAACAAACGGTGCACTACGATCCCGGTTCGGTCAGTCGTGAAGGCAATTGGGTAACCGTGTGGCAACTGACGAACACCGCATGGATGGGGGAGCCCCCGACGCCGCGCTTCTTATCGGAAAAAACTCACAAACAGTTCGACTGTCCGAGATGGCAATTCCGAGTATTGGCGGTTACTCAGTTTTCACGCCAAATGGCTAAGGGGAAATCAAACAGCGGCTATATTGAAAACGGAAGTTGGCAAAAAATCGAATCCAAGAGTCCCGAGCAAGGTTTGGGGGAAATCGTCTGCCGTACACCTTGACCCTTGGCAGACGCATCCCCCACCCTCTCGCGATGCCTCTTCATCCTTTCGCACGCAGACGATCACACGTCGTAATAAAGGGAAAACTCGTGGGGATGCGGGCGTACACGTATCGTATCGATTTCTTTGCTGCGCTTGTACCCGATCCAGGCTTCGATGAGATCCTCGGTAAAGACCTCTCCCTTCAAGAGGAACTGGTAATCGCTTTCTAAACTGGCGATGGCCTCCTCTAAACTACCCGGCATGGTTGGAATACTGGCCGCTTCTTTCGGATCAAGGTCGTATAAGTCTTTTTCGGCAGGTTCTCCTGGATTGATCTTGTTTTGGATGCCATCCAGCCCTGCCATAAGCATCGCCGAAAATGCCAGGTATGGGTTACAGGATGGATCAGGAAACCGTGCCTCAATCCGTTTTGCCTTGGGACTCGGGGAGTACATGGGAATGCGCACCCCCGCCGACCGGTTACGGCTGGAGTAGGCCAGCAAGACCGGCGCTTCAAATCCCGGTGTGATCCGCTTATACGAATTGGTCGTGGGATTGGTAAAGGCCGCCAACGCGGACGCATGCTTGAGAATCCCGCCGATGTAATACAAACAGAGTTGAGACACGCCGGCATACTCTTTCCCTGCGAACAACGGTTTTTCGTCCTTCCAAATACTCTGGTGAGTATGCATCCCGGAACCGGCATCGCCAAACAGTGGCTTCGGCATGAACGTCGCGGTTTTTCCGTGCCGCCTCGCCACGTTCTTCACGATGTACTTGTACATCATCATCTTGTCCGCCGTTTTCACGAGGGAATCAAACCGAATATCGATCTCGCCCTGCCCGGCCGTTGCCGTCTCATGATGATGCTTTTCTATGGCAATCCCCGCCTTCTCCATCTCAAGAACCATCTCGCTACGGATGTCCTGCTGCGTATCTGCAGGCGGCACCGGGAAATAGCCTTGCTTATGGCGAATCTTGCTGCCTAAATTGACTCCCTCCTGCCCCGTATTCCAGGCGCCTTCCTCGGAATCAACAAAGTAATAGCCGCTACGGCTGTTTTGATCATACCGGACCTGGTCGAAGATAAAGAACTCCGCTTCAGGTCCCCAAAACGACGTATCTCCGATTTTGGTATTCTGAAGATACTTTTCAGCTTTTTGTGCAATAAATCGCGGGTCTCGCTCGTAATTCTCCCGAGAGACAGGGTCAACGACATTGCCTGTGAGACTGAGTGTCGGCACGGCGGTAAAGGGATCCAAACAGGCCGTCTCTGGATCGGGCACCAGCAATAAATCGCTGTTGTTAATCGCTTTCCAACCGCGAATCGACGAGCCATCTAGGCCCGACCCGTCCTTAAAGAGATCTTCCGTCAGTTCGCTCACGGGAATGCTCATATGCTGCCACACACCCGGCAGGTCTACGAATTTCAGGTCCACCATTTGAACCCTGTGTTTCTTGGCGAACTCTAACACCTGACGCACGTTCATCCCCTCCTCCTTTCAGCCATCCCTTGCAAGCATCTAACGGACCGCGCCATCATCAGGTCTTCACTGCCACAGAAATCGTCTCTGCACTTGTTTCTCATATAGCCCCATACGACCGAGCCGCCGACCATCAGTTGCGGTATCAGTCATCGCATGCCTGCTCAAGATTTCTCAATCAACTCGTCTCCCAACTCTGCATGGCGTCAGGTACTCGAACTGCTCTACCGTCTCCGTCCAGGCTCACTCTACTCTCATCATAGGGATGGAGTACAGATACCCTCTCCCATCCCGCTATAACGCGGTATCTCCCGTTTCTCCGGTTCGGATGCGAATCACCTCGGTCAAGTCACGAACAAATATTTTCCCATCGCCGATACTGCCTGTTTTGGCCGCTCTGATGATCGCCTCAATCACCTCGGCCACTACCGCATCCGTCACGGCCACTTCAATTTTCACCTTCGGCACAAACTCAATGGTGTACTCCTGTCCTCGATACGTCTCTTTATGACCCTTTTGGCGGCCAAACCCTTTGACCTCGGATACGGTCATCCCCTCGATGCCCATTTCCAGCAGCGCATCTTTCACTTCGTCCAACTTGAAGGGCTTGATGACTGCTTCGACCAACTTCATCTCGATGCCTCCTTGCCTGAAAAACGATCGACAGGAACAGATACGAGCGATGCAAACCTGTCCCCTCATAGATCCGGCTACATACGGAAAATCCGTATGAGGACGGTTTCATGTTGGCCTACTCGGTTTACACTGTGAATATACCGGGGAAAGCGGAGCCACTCCTGCCCATCATAGATCACCTCATACGTGGAACAGCCTTCAAATACAGAGCGACTCAACCGTGAAGACATCGATGGTCTCCCACCGATCTTGAACGAAATATCATAGCCCAATCGTCCCACTCGGCACAACGACGAAAAATCCAGGCATATTCACATGTTGGCCATGCAAGCCGACATCCAGTTCCTTGATGAACCGGCATGTGATGGTCATCACGGTGAACAACCATACCCATTGGTAATAGGCATCCGCCGATCTTTCCCCAGCCCTCGAGGCGTAATCTTGATTCCGACCGGCGCCTGTCTGCGCTTATATTCGCTCTGCTTGACCATACTCACGACTCGCCTAACAGTCGCACAGTCAAACCCCTGAGCCACGATTTCCTCCGCCGATCTGCTCTCTTCAATATAGGCTTTCAAGATCGGGTCAAGAACCGCGTAGGGAGGCAGACTGTCTTCGTCCTTTTGGTTCGGCTTGAGCTCGGCGGTCGGGGGACGTTCAAGGATGCGCAGAGGAATGATCGGGGTCGTCCCCTGTCGATTCCGCATTCGCGCCAACTCATACACCATGGTTTTGGGGACATCCTTGATGACGGCAAATCCCCCGGCCATGTCACCGTATAACGTGCTATACCCCACACTCATCTCGCTCTTATTCCCCGTTGTTAACACAAGATGGCCGAACTTGTTCGAAATCGCCATCAGCACGTTGCCTCGGATCCTGGCCTGTATGTTCTCTTCGGCGAGATCGACCGGCTTCCCTTGAAACACCGGAGCCAGCGAGCGGAGGTATGACTCAAACGGGGCGGTGATCGAGATCGTCCGGCACTCAACGCCAAGCCGGGAGGATAATTCGGCAGCGTCCTCGGCACTCTCGACGGATGTATAGGGAGACGGCATAAAAACTCCCAACACATTTCCGGAACCAAGCGCATCTACCGCAATCACGACGGTCAGTGCGGAGTCGACTCCTCCGCTCAAACCGATCACCGCTTTCTGAAATCCGTTCTTTTCCACATAGGCCTTCACCCCCAGCACCAGACCTTTGTATACTTCTTCAAGCTCTCCGAGAGTCGGTTCCAGGCGGGGAGTCATTCGCTCACGCGCCTCAACCGATGGGTGATGGTCTATCGCGATCGATTCGAGTTCTCCGGCTATTTTCCACGGGACGGGCTCTTTCCATCCAGACATCAGATTCTCCGGCCTCATCTCCTCCATATCGAGATCCGCTCTCAACAGATCCTCTTCAAATGCTTTGGCACGAGCCATCACTTCACCGTGTCGATCTATAATGACGCTATTTCCGTCGAAAATCAGTTCGTCTTGTCCGCCGACCATATTCGTAGAGGCTATGATGACACGGTTTGCTCTGGCATATGTCGACAACATCTGCTCCCGAGACCGACTCGTTCCGATATGAAACGGAGAAGCGTGGATATGCACGATCACCTCCGCGCCGGCCGATGCCAGATCGCGAGCAAGTCCTTCCGAGTGCCACAGATCCTCGCACATGCTCACGGCCAACCTACTGTCTCGGATAGTGATCAGGGGAAGCTTAT
>JAOUPN010000569.1 GCA_029879905.1 Nitrospira sp.
GCCGAAGATCAGAGCCCTGACGACATTGCTCAAGCCATTGGCTCGTATGGCACATGTGGGCGATATCCGGCAGGTCGGCTTGGTGGCGGGCATTGAACTGGTGGTGGACCGTGCGACCAAAGAACCCTATCCGATCGAAGCACGAATCGGCCACCGCGTGACCGCCGAAACCAGACGGAACGGCCTCCTACTCCGCCCTCTGGGCAATGTCCTCCTCCTCCTCCCTCCTCTGAGCGTCTCCCTGCCGGAACTCAAGCGGATGGTGTCGATATTACAGTCGGCCATTCAATCGGTGACCGAATAAGATATCTGCTACAACCTGCTCATCAAAAATGAGACAGGTACCAGTTGTGCTGGATCCAATTCCCAAAACATTTACATACGGCCACTCATCTTCGTGGTGGAGCTCCACGGCCTGCCAGCCATGGCTTCCTGCGAAAGCGGGTGATCGAAGCCGGAAAGCTGTGTTCTCTTTCATCCCCAACCCGATCTGCAGCTGTGACCATGCACATGTCGATGGAGTCACTCCTAACGGTTGTATCTGCATAGGACAGGTTCGTCGTCACACTCATAACTGAACGGTCCGGCACACGAAGCGTGCACAGAAGAAAGTCTCAAGTCAGTTGACGCAATTCGACCTTCTTTGCAACCATAGCTCATGACGTTCGCGACTCGTATTCTCAGTCTCTTGTCCCGCCTGATACTCACGCGCAAGCTATTCTGGTTTTGGATACTGATCTTCTCCCTCGCTCCAATTTTCCCATTGAGTAATTTTGTCGGGCACCCCCACTGGGACAATATTCGCTGGATTCCCTTCCAGGATGTTTTGTTCTCTCCAACCCGCATACTCATCGATATCATGGCCAATGTTATGTGGTTCATACCGTTGGGGGCTATTCTACGCTGCCGATTGACCGATCATTTCGCCTTACCCCACACTATGACCATGATGATCATCGCGAGCGGCATCTCGCTTTCAATATAATTCTTTCAAGTCTTCTGCCACAATCGGTTTCCTTCAGTCACAGATGTAATCTGCAATACCATCGGCGCAGCCATTGGAGGATACTTCCTCAACGGAAAATACAGCAGCCACGGATAATACGATGTACCCGCGAGAGTGAATCATGCAGAGTTCAACCGGCAAGTCTTGAACGGGGACAACGGCTCGATCAGGCTGCAACGGTTTCAAGCTTACCCGATTTACCCCTTGCCTTAGTCACCCGGATCTGGATGTTTCTATTCAGCCTGAGCAGAAACGAAAAAAGTCTGTCCAGAGTAAAACCTTTCAACTGGCCACTCTTGAGCTTGGATATATCAGGTTGTGTCGCACCGATAACGATCGCTGCTTCTTTCTGGGTAAGTGTGCGGTCTTCTATGATCTTGATGATGTGCAGAGCAAGCTCGGCCTTCGCCTGATATTCCTCCGGATTATCGAAACCAAGATCTTGAAACACATTGCCCGAACCTCTGGTAATTTTCCCTCTCATGACTTCACTCCTTTGCTGTCTTCAACCGCCAGCTTCAACCGTTTCTCGATCAGGTCTATATCTTTCTGCGTGGTCGCAATTCCGCTCGTTGATTTCTTCTGGAAGCAATGCAGGACATAGATCTTATCCTTCAGCTTCGCGACATAGACCGCCCTGTAGGCATTCCCTGCAAACCTCTCCTTCAACTCATACACGCCACGCAAGTTTCCCTTTAGTGGCCTTGCCGATGCCGGCATATCGCCCAATTGCACCTGATAGAGCTCGAAGCCAAGAGATTGCTGCACCTCGTCCGGAAAGGACTTCAGGTCATCCCGTGATGACCCCACCCAGTCTATCGGCTTGCCTCTCGGTTCCTTTCCCATAGCAACCTTATATCAGATCTCATATACGCTGAAAAGATGAAAGAGATGGGGCCTAGACTACTTGGTACCTCCCTACAGCCACAGCTATACCGGAAACCCATTGGGCTGTGCCGTCGCCCTTGCCAACCTCCGCATCTTCAAGGAGGAACGGACCTTGGCCCGCCTTCGGCCGAAGATCAGAGCCCTGACGACATTGCTCAAGCCAT
>JAOUPN010000142.1 GCA_029879905.1 Nitrospira sp.
AAACCGTACAAGTGCTGGCGGAGATCGGTGTCGTCCTCTTGCTCTTTACCATCGGCATTGAATTCTCGTTGGTCCAGCTGGCCTCCCTAAAACGCCTGCTGCTGATTGCCGCACCGATTCAGGTTGGCGGAGTGATCACATTCGCGTGGATCGGGGGAATGCTTGCAGGACTGTCCACCCCGGAAGCGGTCTTTTGGGGGTTTTTGCTGTCACTGAGCAGTACCGCCATCGTCCTGAATGCGCTGGCCGCAACCGGAGACAGCGACTCCCTTCACGGTCGTGCGACTATCGGCATTCTTGTGTTTCAAGATTTGGCCGTTGTCCCCATGATTCTGCTGGTACCGATGCTGGCAAGCCCCAGCGGAGAAGCCCTTACGTCCGTTCTCTTCGCCTTGTGCAAATCGATCGTGGTCGTGGGCTGTGTCGTTGCGGCGGCATGGTATGCGGTACCGAAGTTACTCGAGCACATCGTCCGCAGCCGCAGCCGCGAACTGTTCTTGCTGACGGTCATTGTCATGTGTCTGGGGATTGCCTGGCTGACATCACTCGGCGGACTATCGCTCGCCCTCGGGGCGTTCATCGCCGGACTGGTCATCTCCGAATCAAAGTATAGTCATCAGGCCACGGCGGAAGTACTCCCGTTTCGAGACAGTTTCAATAGTCTATTCTTTGTCTCCATCGGCATCTTGATGGATTGGCGAATCCTGCTCCAATATCCCGGTGTCGTAACCGGTTTACTGGTCCTGGTCCTGCTCATAAAATTCGTCGCCGGAGCGAGCGCCGTCCTGTCGGTCTCTCTCCCCCCCCGATCGGCAATCATGACCGGCATTGCCCTGGCGCAGGTCGGCGAATTCAGCTTCATTCTGGCCCAGGTCGGCCAAGAACAGGGCCTGTTATCCGGAGCGCCCTATCAGATCTTCCTGGCAGTGTCGGTCTGTTCCATGATCATTACTCCATTTCTCATGCAGCTCTCACCTTTTCTGGCGAGACACGTCGAAGCCATACAGCGGGTCCACCGGTGGTTACCCGGTCACACCACCGCCCATGTGCTTGAAACGGAAGGCCGCCATCTACGAATCAAGGACCATGTCATTATCGTGGGATATGGATTGAACGGTCGTAATCTCGCCCGTGTGCTGGGGGAAACCGAAGTGCCCTATGTCGTTCTCGATTTGGACGGCGACACGGTGCGACGCGAAGCGCAGCACGGCTTCCCCCTCTATTACGGCGATGCCACGAATCCGAACATTCTACGGCATGTCAAAATCGAGGATGCCAGGGTACTGGTCGTTGCGATCCCCGATCCCTTCACCGCCCGCCGAGCGGTGCAAATCGCCAGAGGCCTGAACCCGAAGATTCATATCGTCGTCCGAACGCGCTATTTGCGCGAACTGGCCGAGCTGCATCAGCTCGGTGCGGACGATGTCGTGCCGGAAGAGTTTGAAACTTCGATTGAGATCTTCGCGCTGGTTCTTCGGACCTACAATATGCCGCAAGACTTTGTGATGCAGAAGGCCGAACAGATCCGCCGAGAAGGCTATGCACTCCTCCGCCGCAGCGACCTTCCCGAATTGGCCCACCATCTCCGCGGCGGGACACTCAGCGATGTAGAAGTAGAGACCTGTAGAATTGAGGACGATTCGCCCGCCGTCGGGAAAACGATCGAGCAACTGGCGCTCCGTGAACGGGCCGGCACATCGATCATCGCCTTGACCAGAGGCGGCATCACGGAATCCAATCCCTCGCTCGACACCAAACTTCAGGTCGGCGACATCGTGGTACTCTTGGGGACTCGCGAGCAGATCGGACGAGCGATGTCGCTGATTCTCATCCTCGACACTGAGCAATAAAGATCGGTCGAACCCAAGAAGGTCGAGGCTCAGGCTAAGGTTGAGATTCAGACAACAACCAAGACGGCAATCCGGTCTTTCTGTCCCCTCACCCTTAACCGGAGCCTCGACCTTCTTCAACCACCTTCACTTCGTCCTCAGCCTGTTCTATTTGATGTGCGACGGGATATCCAAAACTGACTGATGGAATCAGTGCGGCTCCTACAGAGCCTGTCGGCAGGTACAGTCGTAAGAGAAAGAAGGAAGGACGAACGGTCAGCTTCTCCACCGAAGCGTGACAGGATCCTTGATCGGGTGCTCCATCGGCTGCCCGGTCTGCAGCGATGCCAGATACGCAGACTTCAGCTTGTAATACCATCGGGCCGGCATGTCGGCATCTCCCAGGAACATGGACGAGGGTTTATGCCGAAGCCCCACGGCCAGATGTTTCATGGCACGCTCGTCCTGGCCGAGAAACTGTTTCGTCAAGGTGCGGAAAATCCAGTTACTGAACGGAATCCAATGGAGACCATACCAATAGGCTGAAAAGTCTGTCCGGCATTCCGTATCCGAGACAGGTGTCGCCATCAACCTGTTGGCCAACCACGCCTTTCCACATTGCATCAGCTCGATACGCTGATTCGGCAACACAAAATCGATGGTCGTGGTCAACGGCCCTCCATAGACCCGTTCCAGCCAATGAAACGGGCCGCTGTTTTTAGCAGGGCGATGGGCGGTCATCCGAAATCCGTTGGGAATCGGTGCATAGGTCTTCGTTTTTTCCCGCAGACGCACATCGCTGCGCCACCAGGAATGGACATAGGGTCCGTGCATCGGATCAATGAGGCCGATGATGCCGTCATCCGGCGTACAAGCATAGGTCAGCGAAATATGAAACGACTGTTTGGGCTCTGATGGAAACGGCATCCGGGGAACAGGCGGCAACGTAATCGCGGTTCCACGCTCATCGGGGAGATAGATCCAAATCATGCCGTCGGCTTCTTCGATCGGGTACGTCGTCACCCCGACTTTGTCGACCTGCAACGGCGAATCGTCCGGAAGGGCCGGAATACGGCGACAGCGCCCCTTCATGTCGAACTGCCACCCATGAAACGGACATTCCACCCGCTCACCATCGAATCGTCCGTAGGAGAAGGGCATCCCGCGATGGGGACAGATATCCCGCATGGCGGCCAGCTTACCTTGCCGGTCGCGGCACAGGACAATCGGTTGTCCCGCCATTTGAAGTGCTTTCATCGAGCCTGAAGACAATGTCTCGCTCGGAACGGCAGGGTACCAAAACCCCAAAAGCGGAGCGGTCTTGGCTGACACGATTTCAGGTAACAGCTGCGTACTTGTACTCATCGATAAGACATACACGCGGTGAACGGGGCCGGCATCCGATTGAGTTGGACTATAACGAGCAGATCAGGGAAGGTCAAGCAGCAGTGACTTACGCGCACCCCACCCCTCTTCCTTGACACTCCGAACGACCCCATACTATCCTCTTCAGGATGCGGACATCACGAGATCTGACGATAACAGCGAGGTGACACCGTGAATGCCACACAAATAGAGCCGACGGCGATGCTGGCCCAACTAGAAGCGACCAAGCCGGAAAAAGTGACGATTGTCTTATTGAGCGGCGACCTCGACAAGGCCATGGCGGCGTTTATTATCGCCACCGGCGCGGCGGCAATGGGAATGCAGGTCACCATCTTCTTTACCTTTTGGGGGTTGAACACCATTCGGCGGAAAGGTGCGACCAGCAGTGCGAAAGACTGGCTGCGCCGCATGTTCGGTGTGCTCAATAAAGGCGGCGCCGAGATGCTGCCGTTGTCCCGATTCCACTTCGGCGGGTTGGGCACGAAGATGATGCAAACCGTCATGAAACAGAACCGCATGCCGGGTGTGCCGGAGCTGATGCAAACCGCCTTGGACTTGGGTGTACGTTTCATCGCCTGCACCACCACAATGGGCATGATGGGCATCAGTAAAGACACGCTGATCGATGGGGTCGATCAGTTAGCCGGCGTGACGACCTATCTGGCGGAAGCCAAGCAAGGCAGCGTGAATTTGTTTATCTGATATGCGAGACGGGCAGGACAGGCGAGAAGAGCGGGAAATAAGAATGCCTCTCTTGCAAATCCCGCGTTTCGCGCTTTTCCCGCGGAAAGTGAATATTATGCAATCAGACGTTAAACTCGATACTCTGGGGTATTTCTGTCCGATGCCGATCATTCTCACGTCGAAAAAGATCAAGGAACTGGACTTGGGGCAAGTGCTGGAAGTCGTGTCCGACGACGAAGGCATCAAGAAAGATATGCCGGCGTGGTGCGAGACCACCGGTCATCAAATGGTCGGGATGGAAGAAGAACAGGCCACATCAGGCTTAATCTACAAAGCCTTCGTCAAAAAAACCAAGTAGACCAGACAATATACGTTTCAACGCCTCTCACAGGGCATTCAAATCGGCTATTACTTTTACCACTCATACCCCGGAGCGCTAGAGACGTGTTCCTTAGGGCACGGCTGTAGTAAACCAAGCGGACAGGCTGAGGCCGAAGTGAAGGTGGTTGAAGAAGGTTGAGGCTCAGGTTAAGGCTGAGGGGACAGAAAGACCGGATTGCCGTCTTGGTTGTTTCCTGAATCTGAACCTCAGCCTGAACCTTCCATTTCACCAGTATCCGCTGTCGCCATGCCACCAATTGTCGAATGTGTTCCCAACTTCAGCGAAGGTCGAGATCCTGCCGTTACCCAAGCCATCATAACGGCCATTACATCGGTGCCTGAAGTCCTGCTCCTGCACCAGACGATGGACCATGACCACCACCGGTCAGTGTTGACGTTTGCCGGACCTCCCGATGCGGTCGGAGAGGCGGCCCTCCGAGCTATTTCCACGGCAACGAATCTGATCGATCTCCGGCAACATACCGGCGTCCATCCCCGCATCGGGGCGACAGATGTCGTCCCCTTCATTCCAATTCGAGATATCGACATGGACGAATGTGCGCGCCTGGCCCGTGCAATCGGCCAAGAGGTAGGCACACGTCTTGGTATTCCGGTGTTTCTCTACGAACAGGCAGCCGTGCACCAACATCGACGGCGGCTTGAAACCATCCGATCGGGAGGACTCACCGGCCTAGCCTCACGCATGGAGCACGACCCAGCCTGGCGCCCTGATTTCGGCCCGCATCACCTGCATGAGACTGCAGGAGCAACGGTGATCGGCGCGCGCCGACCTCTCATTGCGTTCAATGTCAATCTTAAGACGAATGATCTGTCTGTTGCGAAGGACATCGCGCGATCCGTCAGGGAATCAACCGGCGGGTTACCATGCGTGAAAGCCATCGGCGTTGAGCTGGTGAGCCGCAGCATGGTGCAGGTGGCCATGAATCTGACTGACTACCACGTGACGCCTATGCACAAGGCCTTTCAGGCGGTGACCGCTGAAGCCACACAACGAGGAGTCCACGTTGCAGAAAGCGAACTCATCGGCTTGGCGCCTCAAGCAGCGTTTGACCAGGTTGCTGCGTCATCCCTGCGACTTGAACCATTTGATCCGACGAGCATTCTCGAAACACGTATCGCCCATGCCATGTCGTCTGAGCAGAGTCCGAACCAGACCCTTTCGGATTTTCTTGCTGCAGTCGCTGCCGCTACACCGACTCCGGGCGGAGGGAGTGTGGCGGCATTCGTCGGTGCGTTGGCGGCTTCGTTGGGTATCATGGGCGCGCGTCTCGGCAACAGATCAGATGAGGAACATCGCTTGATGCAGTTACAAAATCGATTGCATCAGCTCGTGCAAGAAGATGTGCGAGCCTACGGAAGACTGATCGATGCCTATAAAATTCCCAAGCACGATCCGAAACGACCACACACCGTTGCAACTGCGCTTCATCGAGCCACAGAAATTCCTCTTGAGATCGCCGAATCAGCCTGTGACGCGGGGCGACTCCTCTACTCACTCAGCCGATCGGCAAAATCTCTCGTGCATTCCGACCTGACGGTCGGTCTGCATATGGCCATTGCAGCGGCAACCGCAGGCTGTCATACGGCAAAATGCAACATAAAACACCTTGAAAATCATGAACTTATAGATGATTGCCTGAGAAGATCCACGGAGACTGAGCGAAGTCTTGAGGAACTGAAAAGGCTGTGCTAAACTCCGCCCCCTATTGTATAGGCCCATCGGACAGGCACGTTGCGCCTGAGAAAGTGGAAAGTCGGAACGGATGGAAATTAAAGTTTTCAATAATAATGTAGAAAAAGCGCTGAAAGTCGCGAAGAAGAAACTGGCCGGCGAAGGTTTGTTCCGTGAACTGAAACGCCGTCGGTTCTACGAGAAGCCCAGCGTCCGGAAAAAGGCGAAGCAGCGGGAAGCTCAGCGGCGACGTCAGAAGTGGCTCTCAAAGCGAAAGCCGGACTAAGCAACACGCTAGAGCGCTCGCTCCACGAAAACTCGCAGTCGCTCCTCATCCCGCGTCACAGCAACCAACCAGCGTGGCAACAGCCGGTAACACCACAAGGGCTGAAGTCGAGGTTATGCTGTAGGGAAGGATGGGGAGTCGTTCGACCTTTGCCTCAACCTTGACCTCAAAGATACTCGCGGCCTTTTCAACAGCCTGCAGCAGCAGAGTGAGATGCGTCAGGAACAGATCCATGCTGCTATTCGGATCGTCAAGCGGGAGATCCGTCGATGGCGTGAGCCGGTCCTCGGCATCGTGGCCCGCGAGTCCGATCGCGATCCGTTTCTGATTCTCATCTCTTGCCTCCTGAGCCTGCGCACCAAAGACAAAACCACAGACGAAGCCAGTCATCGGCTCTTCGCGTTGGCACGTACACCGGAGACCATGCTGAAGCTACCGATCAAAACGATCGAACAGGCCATCTACCCGGTCGGGTTTTACCGAACGAAGGCCAAATCGATCCATCAAATCTGCCGTCAACTCCTTGATACATACGGAGGCATCGTCCCTGACTCCGTCGAAGAGCTGGTGACATTATCGGGTGTCGGACGAAAGACCGCCAACCTCGTCGTGACGGTCGGCTACGGCAAACCGGGGATTTGCGTGGATATCCATGTACACCGGATCAGCAACCGATGGGGCTACATCAAGACAAAGACACCGGAAGAAAGCGAGAAGGTGCTCAGGAACACCCTGCCCAAGCGCTATTGGATCACCTACAACGATCTACTCGTACCCTATGGCCAACACCTGTGTCTTCCCGTATCACCGCTCTGCAGCCAATGCAAACTGACGGACTCTTGCGACCGGGTCGGCGTCACGAAGTCGCGTTAGGGGTGAGGAATGAAGGGTGAGGCGATTTCCCAGGAAGTCTCTTTACTCCTCACCCTTCACCCCTTACAGGCTAGATGAAGAGTTTCGTTTCCGCCTCTTCGGTGAGCTTCAGAATAGCCGGAAGGCCCAATACCTCATCGACATTCTGTTCGACCGCCTGATTGTCCACGCCCATGTATTCCAAACCGGCGCTGCAGGCGATCAACCGAAACTTTCCGACCTGTTTCGCATCGTGAAACATGTCCGAAATCTTGGGGACCTTCTTTTCCTTCAACAGGCGGGCGACGTCGGCAGCCGATTCGGCATATTCCGGCGGGAAATCGAGCTGATCGATCTTGCCTTCGGCGAGCTTCTTGATCGTCCAAAATAACAGGACGATGATCACGTCTTTGCCCATGGCAGCCGCAGTCATGCCGATGGTGGCCACTTGATGGAGTTTATCGTAGGTGGCGTTATGGGCAAAGATGACAAACTTAGGAGGCTGAGACATCATCGTACCGTCGTCGCGACAACACACTTCGCACATTGATAACCGAATTTGGATCGGACATTATAGCCATCCCCTGTGGCCGCGTAAATATGAAGACACGGTCCTCTCCTTGAGGGGTGCGGAAACCCCATGGTAGGATGCGCGTCCGATGGAAGATCTGCTCGCATTGGTCGAACAGTACGTGTCGACCGACACATTGGTGATATTGACGGTCCTCTCCATCATTTTCTTTGTGGGATCGCTGATCGCCATCCCCTTCATTATGGTGCGCCTACCGGCTGATTATTTCGATATTCGTGTCCCTCGTCCTTGGATGGAAGATCACCATCCGATTCTTCGGATGCTCGGCCATGTCGTGAAGAATACCGTCGGTGCGATTTTCCTCTTCGTCGGCTTTCTCATGTTGTTCCTGCCGGGACAAGGTATTTTGACCATGTTAATCGGCATTTCCATGGTGGACTTTCCCGGAAAACGCAAACTCGAAGCCCTGCTTATTGGACGACCGACCGTTTTGAACACCATCAACAGCATGCGTAAGAAGTTCGGTAAGCCGCCGCTGATCGTTGCGCCGGACCCCTAATCAGGACTGAGGTGAAAGGACTGAGACCAACGACCCTTCATATCCTGACTCTCTACTCGGCCCACAGTCCTCAGCCCTCAGTCCTTGAATAAGAAAGACAGCCGGCAACACCCATGACATCACAGACCGACAAACGTCCCGTTCTGTACCTGATCGA
>JAOUPN010000570.1 GCA_029879905.1 Nitrospira sp.
GCCCCCGTGCGGAAGCGATGCCTTCCTGTATCGCCAGCAGTTCATTCCGCCGTTCGTCCATGACGGATCGCTCAATCTTCTCATCGAGCGTACATGCGGGGGTCTCCTCTTCATCAGAGTACAGGAAGACGGCCACTCGGTCGAACTCACGTTCCGTGACATAGGTTCTCAACTCGTCATAGGCCTCTTCGGTTTCACCCGGGAAACCTACAATGAAGGCGGTACGAAAGGTCGCGCCGGGTATGCGTGTACGGATGCGGTCCACCAGCTTGTCGATGGCGGCACGAGTTCCTAATCGATGCATGCGCTTCAACATCCGGTCGTTGATGTGTTGGAGCGGCATATCGATGTACTTGGTAATTTTATCCTCACCGGCGTAGAGGTCCAGAAGTTCGTTCGTGACCTGTTGTGGGTAGAGATAAAACGGTCTGATCCAGTGAAGATCTTTGACCTTCACCAACGCCCGCAGCAGCGTCGTCAATCCGTCTCTGAGGCCGAGATCCACGCCATAGTTGATCGTATCCTGGGAGATAAGGTTGAGTTCTTTGACTCCCTCCGCGGCCAGGCGCTCGGCTTCGGCCACGATTGACTCGACCGAGCGGCTGCGCTGCTTGCCTCGCATGACAGGAATGGCGCAGAACGCACAGTTGCGATTGCAGCCTTCGGCGATTTTCACATAGGCGCTGTGTGACTTTCCGAGTCGGAGACGAGGGGCATCCGCGTCGTAGAGGTAGGGAGGTTCGCTGATCCAGAGCCGCTGCTGCCGTTTCTTGGGAGCCAGAAGGTCCCGGCAAATCATGGCGATGTTTCCGAATTCACCGGTGCCGACCACGCCGTCCAACTCCGGTAGTTCTTTCAGAAGATCACCTTGATAGCGCTGGGCCAGGCAGCCTGCGGCAATGAGCACCCGGCAAGCACCGTGTGTCTTCAGCCGGCTATGTTCCAGGATGGTATTGATCGATTCCTGCTTGGCTTCTTCGATAAAGCCGCAGGTATTGATGATGACGACTTCGGCTTTCTTGGGATTATCGGTTAAGGCAAATCCGTCGTTCACAAGCGTCCCGAGCATCACCTCCGAGTCCACTTGGTTTTTTGAGCAACCCAGATTGACGAACCCGATCGTCGTCTTTTTTGCCGCCGTATTTTTGGCATGGGACGCCTTTTTCGGGCGGTTCTTTCGGTCAAGTTGGATCAAGGGTGAAGACATGGAAACAGTCTACGGGAGGTTCGAAAAGCCTGTCAACGAACGTACATCATGGCGTCTTGCTATTCCTGAATCCGTTCCCCTAGAGTGTTTGTATGATTCGCACTTTTCAGGGCATCAAACCAACGGTTCCTGCTTCCTGCTTTATCGAGGAAACGGGTGTCGTCATCGGTGATGTGGTCATGGGTGATGAGTGCAGTGTGTGGTTCCATGCGGTCATCCGGGGGGACGTGAACTCTATTCGTATCGGCCACCGCACCAACATCCAGGATCTCTGCATGTTGCACGTCACCCACGATACCCATCCATTAATCATTGGGGATGAGGTCACGGTCGGGCATCACGTCGTCCTGCATGGCTGCACGATCAAGGATCGGGTCCTCATCGGCATGGGGGCGATCATTATGGACGGGGCGGTGATCGGAGAAGATTCGGTGGTGGGCGCTGGCTCGCTTGTGACGGAGGGGACGATTGTTCCACCCAAGAGTCTGATTCTCGGCTCACCGGCGAGGGTGAAGCGCCCTGTCACGGACAAGGAACTCGCCTGGGTCAAGGAATCCGCCGACAACTATGTGAACTATGCCCGTACATATATGGGACATCCTTCAAAAGCCACAGGTTTTGTTCCGTAGCGTTCTTTCCTACTCCTGACCCTTCACTCCTTACCCCTAACCGACCCGAATGAGGCAGACAGGGTCCCCCACCAAGGCTGTCGGATACTGTTTCCGCTCCACGTGATAGGGAATCTCGTGTCGATGGCACCAATCCGCAATCCACACCACTTCTTCGGTGGAGGTGGTGACGAGCCCGGGCAGGCTGAGCTTGGGCATGCACCGATCGACGATCGA
>JAOUPN010000143.1 GCA_029879905.1 Nitrospira sp.
AACTCCGCGAACGAGGTTTGCCGGTCTGGTGCGTCGAACCACGCCACATTCGCTTTACGGAAGACGGACTTCGTCTGCGCACAAGCGACGGCGAGCATCCCATCGGCTTGATCTATCGCTTCTACGAGTTATTCGATCTACCGAATATCCCGAAGGCCGAGCTGGTTCAATATGCCGCGAAGAAGGATTGGGTGGCGGTGACCCCGCCCTATAAGCCTGCGCTGGAAGAAAAGTCGGCCTTTGCGCTCCTGCATCACCCCATCCTGCGCCCCTATTGGGAGCGTGAGCTCGGCAAAGATGATTTTCTGCACCTGACCTCGATCATGCCGAGAACATGGATGCTCGACCCCGCGCCGATTCCCGCAACCGCCACCATTCCTGACCTACGCCTCGGAGCACGTGCGGTCTCGAATTGGACGGATCTGGCAACCGCCACACAGAAGGAACGTCACTTTGTGATCAAGCCATCGGGATTTTCCGAGCTCGCCTGGGGAAGCCGGGGCGTCTCGATCGGGCATGATCTGCCGCAAAAAGAGTGGGCTGACGCACTCCACAAGGCCCTGTCGTCGTTCTCATCCACCCCCTATCTCTTGCAAGAATTTCACAAAGGCCGGTTGTTTGAGGTCGACTATGTGGATGAACGTACACAAACTCTCGTCCGCATGGCCGGACGGGCGAGGCTTTCTCCATACTATTTCCTTACTAGCGAAACAGTGGAGTTGGCTGGTATCCTGGCGACAGTCTGTTCGGCCGATAAGAAGGTTATCCACGGCATGAAGGATGCCGTCATGGCCCCTTGTGCCGTCCTAAAGGACAATATGTCATGATGAACGGTGAATGTTCGCGTAGACATAACGAACACCGGATGTCCGAGTTCCCCATTCACCATTCACCATTCACTATTTAATATACGTATCGATCATTTTTATGCCCATCACACTCTACCAGGTCGATTGGTGCGCAGAGTGCCGCGAAGTTCGCGACAAACTCGCAGATCTTTCACTCCCGTATGAAAACATCGTCGTCCCTGACATCAGACGGCTCAGAACACAGGTACACAAGGTGTCGGGCCAGTATTATGTTCCCGTGCTCCAAGACGGCGACCTTGTCCTGACAGAAACAGAAGATATTCTCGCCTATCTGGACAAACGGTACGGATCAGGAGCGGTACACACTGCGGAAGAGTTTCAGTCACAAGTCCGATCCACACCGGACATGCCGGGAGAAGACGACGAACATCCGTCTTGCCGGATCGACTGAGTATAGAAGGACAATCCAATGGAAGACTGGAGACAAATCCTGGCGAACAGCATCGTCAAGCCCAAGGATCTGGCAGACCGGTTTGGGCTCGACCAGGAGGAAATCGAAGCCATTGTCGGCCCCTATCCGATGCGAATTACCCCGACCGTACTCGGCACGATCAAGGGGAAAGACGATCCGATTTGGAAACAAGTCGTCCCCGACCCGGCGGAATTAGCCGATCTTGATGCGGAAGATGATCCGCTGGAAGAAGATCACATGAGTCCGGTACCCCACTTGGTCCACCGGTATCCGGACCGGGTGCTGCTCATGGTCACGAATCAATGTCCGATCTACTGCCGATTCTGCACGAGAAAACGTCTGGTCGGGAAACCGGGGTTTCTGAAGAAAGGCGAACTGGACCGAGCCATCACGTACCTGCGGGAGCATAAAGAAGTGCGCGACGTCATTTTGTCGGGCGGCGACCCTCTGCTGCTGCCGGATCATCTGCTTGAGCGAGTATTCAAAGCTCTCCGGACGATCCCCCATCTGGAACTGATTCGCATCGGATCACGAGTGCCGGGTTCGCTGCCGCAACGGATCACCCCAAAGCTCTGTGAGATGATCAAACACTATCATCCGATTTATATGAACCTGCACTTCAACCACCCCGACGAACTCACGCCGGAGGTGAAAGCCGCATGCGGCAAGTTGGCGGATGCCGGCGTCCCTCTCGGTGCGCAAACCGTCCTGCTCAAGGGAGTCAATGACGACCCGGAGATTATGAAGAGGCTCGTACACCAACTGCTGCTTGCCAGAGTCAAGCCCTATTATCTCTATCAAGCAGATCTGACCAAAGGCACGAACCATTTCCGAACTACGGTAGAGACAGGACTGCGCATCATCAAGGCGCTCCAGGGCCACACCAGCGGCATGGCCGTCCCGCATTTCGTCATCGATGCACCGGGCGGCGGCGGCAAGATCCCTCTTCTACCGGATGACTATCTCGTGCATCTCGACGAGGACGGCGCGACCTTACGGAATTATGAAAACAACACGTTCCACTACCCTCAACCGAAGGCCGACGGCGCCCGCGAACTGCCGATGGTGGGCGCACACGCGTCACGCGAGGGTCGATCCGAAGCCTTCGCTCCCTGTGGAGACGGCTATCCCGATCGAGATGGTTTCGCCTCCTGGAACAACAGCTGCGGCGGAGATATGGACGACCTGTGAGTACGACAAGGTCCCGCTCCGGCATCCTTCCCTCCCAGGACATCACGCGACTGATCGCGGGAAAAGTGATCGACGCATCTCCGGCGATTGAGGACCGGCAAATTCAGCCCGCCAGCCTCGATCTCCGGCTCGGACACAAAGCCTACAGATTGATCAGCAGTTTTTTACCGGAACTATCCGCCATCTCCTCCCGCCTTGATATCCTCGACTTTTATCAATCCGACCTGGTGATGTATGAGATGGACTTGACCGACGGTGCGATTTTAGAAAAGGGGCACGTCTATCTGGTCCCGCTGCTGGAACAGTTGAAACTGCCCAAAGCCCTACGAGCTCGGGCTAATCCGAAAAGCACCACGGGGCGCTTGGATGTCTTCACCCGTGTCGTCACCGACCTGACTGCAGGGTTCGACGAAATTCGAGCCGGATATCATGGACCGCTGTTTTTGGAAGTCGTCCCGCGCTCGTTCGCTGTCAAAGTCCGAACCGGCCAATCACTCAACCAAATTCGATTCATCCGCGGAACCGCGGCCGCTCCCGATAACGCGCTCCTTGCGCTGCATCGAAAAACTCCGTTGCTGTATCATAATGATGCGTCCCGGTCTGTCGTAGAATCCCGTCATGTTCGTGTGGACCATGGACTCTTCCTTCGAATCGACCTCAAAGGATCACATCGCACCGACTCCCGCATTATCGGGTACCGCGCAAAGAAAAACAGCCACGTGATCGACCTCGGAAAAGTCGGCCATTATGCGGCAGCGGATTTTTGGGAACCGCTCTACCGCAATCGGAACGGCAGCTTGCTGCTGGAGCCGGAAGAATTTTACATCCTGGCATCGAAGGAACGAATCCGCGTCCCGTCCGGCTATGCGGCGGAGATGGTCGCCTATGAGGCGGCCTGCGGAGAGCTGCGCACCCACTATGCGGGATTTTTCGATCCTGGATTCGGCTACGGCTCAAAGGGAGAAATCAGAGGCACTCAAGCGGTGCTCGAAGTCCGCCCTCACGATGTCCCCTTCCTCATTCATGACGGCCAAACGTTTTTCAAAGTTGTCTACGACCGAATGATCGAGCAATCGGACCGTCTCTACGGTGTGGGACTCGGGTCGTCCTACCAACAACAAGCGCTCACACTCAGCAAACACTTTAAGGCATAACTCATGACTCACCCAGATCAGCCTCCCCAACAAGAAGAAGACACCCCGCAGCCGCCTGTACAACCTGCCTCCTCCGAGCAAGAGGACACCGGCGGCGACCATCACATGAGAGTGATGGGGAAGATGGTCGGCACAGCCTTCATTTTCCTCGGATTTCTTCAAGTGTTTCTCTCCATCAGCGGGGGATTCGAATTGGGCGGCGTTGTCGCCATGCTCTTGTACTTCGGTGGTCTGGCCATTTGGGCCAACGCCGCCGTCGACCACCCCATGATCCGATGGGCTATCACAATCGGATCGATTGGAATTGCGATAGGATTTCTTAATTTCGGCGAGATCCTTTTCTGGCACAAACAAGTAGTGTTTTGGGGCACCATTCTTATCGTGATGTATTTCATGTTCAACGAACCCAAAAATTCCCCATAATGCATATCCTGCACGACAAGATCGACGGCGAAGCCGTTCTGCAAGGCCAAGCGGTTTTGTCCGATGAGCCTTTACGCGACGTGAGCACGACACTCGATACCTCGCTCACCACCCTGATACCATGACGATTTCCGTCGTCATTCCGACCTTGAATGAACACAGGACCCTCGCACGCACATTGGAGCATACGGGAGCACTCGGTTTCGATGAACTCATCGTGGTGGACGGAGGCAGTACGGATGGGACCCTCCGACTCGCTGAAGCGATCTGCGGCCGTGATGCCGATATGCGTGTGATCACGGCAACACCGGGGCGTGCGCGCCAAATGAATGCGGGTGCCGGCACAAGCCGGGGTGACACCTTGCTGTTCCTCCATGCCGACACGCTGTTGCCGTCCGACGCCAAACGAATCATCGAGGAGACCTTGAGCGATCAGGCAGTGGTGGGCGGACGTTTCGACGTACGATTCGACAGCTCCTCCCGATGGAGTATGATCATCGGCACCTTGATGAACCACCGTTCACGCCTGACAGGAATTTCCACCGGAGACCAAGCCATCTTTGTTCGCCGCAGAACGTTCGACCAACTGGGCGGCTTTCCCGACATTCCACTGATGGAAGATATTGAGTTCAGCAGGCGTCTCAAGCGAGTCGGCAGGATCGCAGCCTTACGGGAATCGGTCACCACATCGTTCCGACGGTGGGAAACTCACGGCCCTCTCAGAACCATACTGCTCATGTGGACCCTGCGATTCATGTATCGGATAGGCGTCAGCCCGTTTCGCTTGAGCCTATGGTATAAGGCCGTCAGATAAGCTGGTGAGGGGTACATCGTTAGGCGACAGCGGTGGAGCCCCACGACCTGCCAGCCGTGGCCCCTTTTGAGTCTTCGGCGACACCTCGCCGAAGCCTTAGCAAAGGAGGACACCCGCGGCGCATTCCTCCACAGTCTTCCAGCTGTGGCTTCCTGCGGAGGCGGGTGGATTGAAGAGAGGACAAGACATGCCCAACAGAAACACTTTCGCTAAACCAAACCCTTCTCCAAAGTCTCCTCACCCTTCACTCCTCACCCCTGACCGAATAGCGCTGGTCATATTTGCCAAGGCACCAATCCCGGGACAGGTCAAAACACGCCTCTGTCCGCCACTGACTCCGGACGAAGCAGCCACCCTCCACGGAAGTTTTGTCCTCGACACATTGGAACGCACCAAAGCCGCTGTCGCCAAATTCAAACTGCCGATTGATCGTTATCTGGCCTGTGCCCCCTCCTCGACACATGTCTTTTTTAAAATCATGGAAGAACGCCAAGGCGTCCGGTTGATCGATCAAGTGGGCGAAGACATCGGTGCACGCATGCATCAGACGTTCGCAACACTCTTTGCCAAAGGCTATCGGCACGTCATCATGGTCGGGACCGATGTGCCCTCTCTCCCGCTCAGCCGATATGAACAGGCCTGTACCCTATTGGCGTCACACGATCTTGTGCTGGGACCTGCCCTGGACGGAGGCTACTACCTGATTGGGCTCAAGCAACCAACCCCCGGCCTCTTCGCTGATATTCCCTGGTCCACTGAACATGTACTGGCACGCACGAAAAAACAGGCCGAGACGTTGGGGCTCACCCTTGCGACCATCGATCCGTGGCGTGACGTGGATACCGCCGAAGATCTCCTGGCATTGATCGACGCCAACGCCCTCGATGCCAAGAAACCAAGAAACGAACAGGCCTTTTCAGGTCGCACGACCGGTGCATTGCAGCTCATGGCGAAACGGCTACACACACGATCATCATAGAGACAGCCATTCGATAGGAGGATTGACGATGACTCAACGTGTTGCGCTCATTACCGGCGGAGCCAAAGGCATCGGGCGCGGGATCGCCCTCGACCTCGCCACGCAAAACTGGAAGATTGCCTTCTGCTATCGCACCAGCGAAGACGCGGCAAAGACTACGGCGCAGGCCATCGCGGAACGAGGCGGCCAGGCGTTGCCGATTCAATGCGACGTATCCGATCCCGACGCAGCCAAGCAGATGGCGACACAGGTTGAAACCGAATGGGGCCACATCGACGCCCTCATCAACGGCGCCGGGCCTTATCATCGAATCAACCTGTTCGACGAGACCATCGAGGGATGGAATGAGATGTTCGACGGCAATCTGCATCCGATCTTTTACCTGGCGCAAGCAGTCGCACCCGGCATGAAAGGGCGAAAAACCGGCAGGATCATCAACTTCAGCATGGCTAACGCCGACCAAATGATCTCGCAGCCCGATGTGACCGCTCACTATATTGCCAAAGCCGGCATTCTCATTTTGACTCGCACCTTGGCGAAACTGTTGGCCCCTCATGGCATCACCGTGAACGCCGTATCACCCGGCTTTATCGACTCAGGGAGCGCACCCCCCGTAGAACTGGCCGGCATGACCAAACGCATTCCAGCGGGCTATATCGGTACAGTTGATGATACGGTTGCTGCGGTCCGTTACCTCCTGAGCGACGAAGCTCGCTATGTGAACGGAGCGAATATACAGATTAGTGGGGGATGGGGGATATAGGGAGTCTGAGAGGACTGGATGGTTTCAGTGCTCGCTGCCCGCGCGCCAAGACTCTATCTGACGTGAATAATAGAGGCGGCGCTCGGTCAATGCGCGCAAAGTGAAACCATCCCAATCCTCTCAGAGGGGAAAAGGAGAAAAGAAGGAAGGGGCTGTGCTCGCTCAATGTGCGCAGTGGGACCGACAGGGATGTCGCTCCGGAGAAAGAAAACCGGCAGTGTTCAATGCATGCATCAAGGGAAGAGAAACCAACCTGCTTTCCTCGGTATGAATAGGAGCCGTAACAAAATACGAAGGGAGGGCTGCTGATGAATATCGAACAGGAACGTGATACACACCGCCGCTTCGTTCAGGCACTCCAGCATGAACACGTGACCTGCGCCAAACCCGGTTGTGGTGGACCGATGGACGTCGTCGATCACACCGCACATAGCGCCCGCGTCAAAACCTATGAAGCTACCTGCGAACGCTGTCATGCTGTGGAGAAGATCACCGGGAAAGAAGAACACCATCCCTCATGGGATGTTGCGTCCATCACCATGATGGCTGAATCTCATCTTCTGCACGACCAACCGACTTGCCCGTTCGATGACACCCCTATTACATTCATCTCCATGCCGAATCCTCGGCGTAAAGCCCGCTATCGCTTACAGTGTTACTACTGCGGCAGACATACGGAAATGAACTGGCCCCCGCCGGAGGCTAAACGATAAGCACTACAGTTCGCGGTACTCCAATCAGCCATAAGATATCCCGGAAACACAACATGTCTCACATCATGACGTACACCATTTCCTATCCCTGATAATTCGAGCTGCGATTGTCTGATGCATGACATCAGACGCCGTATTCGTCCTACCCTCACAGACGAAGAAGTATTGTTGGGCTGAATCCTCCTGAAGCCAATACAGCTCGTACGGGCAGTCTCGCCTGATGACCATACGATTTCCTGTCATTTCTTTACAGAAGTACAACCCAATGCTACCGTCGATTGGCTATGCACATTTCTATTAGCTCTTACCGTCAACGTCCCATCAAAGACAAGGAGGGAGAGGTTATGAATACATCTGGCATCCTAAGGACTGGACTGTTGTCCGTCGCTGCATGCAGCCTCATATTTACTCTGGGCTGTCACACATCCGCCCAATTTAAGACCCCGAACGATACCCAACTCTATATCAATAATCGACCGGTTATGGTTGAAGCGAACAGCGGAAGGGTGGTCACTCGCCCATTTTTCTGGTCCGCTTCTGCAGGAATCCCCTATCAACTGATGAAAGATGGATCAGTCGTTCAATCAGGGAAACTCTCATCAGGCTTTAGAATCGTATCCATATTTTGGCCTCCGTATGCATTTATCTATTGGCCTATCGGCTTCGATTCGCCGGTATATGATTTGACCAACGATCCGAGTGCGACTAAACATACTCCGTAGAATATAGCCCGCATCGAGGCCATGAAGAGGCTCCGCCTAACAGGCCGGGGCCTCTTCACCGTTCAGCGACTGCGTTCCCCATCTCCTACTCACGTACGCCATATGCGGGCAAGAAAACGGAACGTACTACTTTTTCGCGCGCCCCCTGGGCCGGCCGTATAGATTGAGGCTCGACTCAAGCCTCACCGCCGTCCCGTCCGGCTGACCCAACACGGAGGACGGGTACAACTCCTCCCTCCCCTACTCCACCCTGCAGGCTTGAATTTTAGAAAAGAAGAATAAGCTAGCCTGGGTTCCGTCC
>JAOUPN010000144.1 GCA_029879905.1 Nitrospira sp.
CCGGTGCCGCGCGTCATATTGGAAGGTGGTCCGCGTCTGATCCGGGGCCTCCACCGCAAGAAGATTGCCCGCGCTGTCGTGGGTGAACTGCGTCACGCGGCCGGCCGGATCAGTGAGCGTGGCCAGCCGACTCCCATTGTAGGCTAACGTCGTCACCTCGCCGACGGGATCGGTGATCGTGCTGAGCTGCTGGCTGCCGGTATAGGCATAGGTGGTCGTATTGCCGTTCCGGTCGGCCATGCTCGTCTGATACCCCTGGGGATTGAACCGGTAGACCGTCCCGTCTTTGAGCCGGCGGGTGTAGGTGCCGTCGGCCTCCTTGGTCAGGGTCGAGGTGTCCCCGGGCGGGGGCAGAAACGTGCTCGCCATCTCGCGAATGCCGCCGGCCGTATAAATCGCGTTGATCTCCGTGCCCGGGAGCGCCCGGCTATAGAGCCAGACTTCGTCCATGAGGCCCTTGTAATACGCGTCATCCACCACCCCGCCGCCATACCGGCGGCCAAGATAAAGCGCATCGACGTTCACCAGCGTCCCGCTCACGATCTCGGCACCCAACACCGCGGTGTGGGGAATGTCGACCCCGTTGACATAGATGTGCGTTTGTCCGGTCGCCGTATCCACCGTGGCCGCAATGTGCGAGATGTCACCGAAGGCCACGGCGCCTGGTGCCGTGTAGAAGATGGAGCTGGCGACCGTCGTCCTGACGGTGAACGCTACCGCGCCCGCGATATTCACCGCGAGCCCGAGCCCCTGGCCCGCCGCCGGATCATACCGGTAGAAGAGATACCCGAGATTGCTCGCGCCCTCGGGCGGCTCCGGCTTGGCCCACAGACTGATCGTGGCCGCCGTGGTCAGACTATCCAGCGACGTGGAATCAGGGATGTCGATCGCGTCATCCACCCCATCGAAGGCAAAGGCCTGGCCAATTTGGCCGCTGGCGTACGCCAGTCCGCCCACGGGGGTCCCGTGATTCCCGTTAATGAGATCCGTGGCCGTCCCCTCGCCTTGCCACCAACTGACCAGATTGGCCGCCGAAGCCGACACGAACGGCACGGTGTGTCCCGTGCCCTGGGCCAGAATGGCCATGTCCCCAAGCGGAGTCGTCAACAGCCGGTCAACGCCACGCAGGTTCCACCCAACCCCGAACGGACTCGCCTGTTCATTGCGGAGAATGGTCTGACCGGTCGTCACGGCGCCGATAGAGGACTGGGAATAATTCGAGTACAACACCAACTCATAGGGATACCGGCCCGTCGGCAGCGCCGTCCCGTCATACGAGACGCCCATGCGGGTGCTGGAGGTCGTGGTCTCGCTCATCACGGAGGCATCCCAATACCCCCGGTTCCCTTGCTTGAGACCGCCGACAGTGAGATCGGCGGAGAAGGTCTGCGGCACCGCCGCGCGGACATCCAAGGTGGCCGTAATCGGCAAGATCGGCGTCGCGTCCGCCGTCATCGAATTATACTGGAGCGTCAGATCGCGGGAGACGCCCTGGGTCCGCACGCCGGGAACGGTCACCGTCTGCGTGAGGGTGCCTTCGGTAAGATCGCCCTCTGCGCCATTCATCCCACATTCGGTACAGCCGCCCGTCACGCGGTTCTGCACCGGGGGGACCGCCGCCGACGGCGCGAGCGCAAAGTGCCAGGCGGTCTTGCGCACCCCCCCGCTGATGGTTTCGAGCCTCGTCCCATCGGCGCTCACCTGCATCTGGCCCGCCACGTAGAACGTGCCGGTATCGGGCGAGAGCGACCAGAGGTCGAGTTTGTTGCCTGCCGGCAGATTGTCGGTGTTGGGCAAGGTGATCGGCGCGGGCGTGCTCAGCGTAATCCCCGCCGGTTGAATCGTGATCGAGAAGCCGGGCTTGAGTTCCACGGGCCGCGACTCCGGCCGGCCGTATTCCGGCACCGGGCTGATCGAGAGGGCGCCGGTAAAGTTGGTGCCGTCGGGGACATAAAAGGGGACAGGCTACTTTTCTCTTGTCTTCTCCGCCCGGATTGGCGTATCGTCCAGGTCCTATGCCTCGTATTCCTCGTGGACAAGTGGCTGGGCACGCGTACCATGTCCTGAACCGTGGCAATGGTGGGGCCCCCGTCTTTCACAAAGACGCCGACTATGCCGCCTTCTTGGAGTTGCTTGGCGCGGCCAAAGCCCGGCATCGGCTCAAGCTGTTCGCCTTTTGCCTGATGCCGAATCATTTTCATCTCGTCGTCGCCCCGACCACCAGGACGAGCCTCAGTGCCTTCATGCAGTGGTGGCTCACCAGCCATGTCCGTCGCTACCATCGCCATTACCGGAGCCATGGGCATGTGTGGCAGGGCCGCTTCAAAAGTTTTCCCATTCAACAGGATGGTCATCTCCTCACGGTCCTCCGCTATGTGCTCCGTAATCCGGTCCGCGCCGGACTGGTCGACTACGCCACGGACTGGCCCTGGTCGAGTCTGCGCTTCCCGCACCTCACCGATGCGCTGCCCATCGAGACGCCGCGCAGGTGGGAGCACTGGATTGATCACCCTCTCGTCGAGCATGAACTCACCGCGCTCCGCACAGCCGTCAACCGCCAACAGCCCTTCGGGACGGCGGCCTGGCAAGCACGGATCGCCCGGACTTTGGGGTTGGAATCCACCCTCCGCCCCCGCGGCCGTCCTCGACGATCTCCAGAAAAGTAGCCTGTCCCCTTTTTCTTCCATGCCCATGGCACTGAGACCCACGTTGCAAGTATAGCTCCTGTTCGTGCGATTTGGATCACAAAACGTGAAACGAGAAGAGCGGATAGCGCACTGAGGCGGGAGGTGTCAGGGAATCGCCAGCGAATCGGCACGAAAACCTTCGCTGTCCGCACGGATGGGATAAAGAAGGGACCATAGATAGTCCAGATAGCAAAGCCTGCCCCCATATACAGAAAAGTCGAATATCCCCTTTTCCGTTTCCCCAACGTCGTGGTCCGGCCCTGCGCGTCGGTGAACGTGGCCTGAATCACCGGCGAGCTTGACAGTCAAGAAACGACTCCCGACCCCTTTGTTTTGTCGTGACCTCTAACAGGCTCTAATACGACTTCTTAGTTAGTCGCATTTCTCCTTGTTCATCCAAGCCTTCGATCTCACGGGCCATGAGTCGGCCTCCTCGGATTATGAATCTAGCCTTGTATGAACCAGCACCATCGCCACCGCTAATGAGGAGTGTTACAAACTCAGGTTGGTTCTTCAGTTGAACGCCAAAAGATAGCCCAACATTCGCCAGTTCAGAGTAACTCGCAGCCGGAAACTTAACTGCCGTACCATTAAGGGACAGGGCAATCTTCTGAACTACGCACCATGGGTCTTCACCGTCCGTGCCTAAATATGAAATGTCCGATGCTCCTATAGTGCTTTTCTTTCCAAGAGGAGCGCATTTAACCTCCAAGACAAATGGCATAGACGGATTGCGCAACATACCCGTCATTGCAACTGACTCAACATTCGCAAAAAGCTCTTGTCCAGGTTGCCCCCCCGCAACTGTCTGCTCAGTTCCTAATGACGTGAGTATCAGCGCAGTCAGGAAACTAAGGACATGTTGGACAAGCCGTACATTGGGCCTCTTGGATTTCAAGTGTTGTTCCTCCGCTATTAGCGTGACGATTTACCATGTCACGAAGTCTTTGTTCTACGTTCGCCCCTGATGCCCCTGCGCCTGTAGTCAAACAACCTGAGGAATTGTTCCCTTTATGAACACGGATGCCTGTCCTTGTGCTACCCGCAGGAGTTTGGATAACCCCCGGCTTGCCCGTATTCGTTGGACTTGGAACTATGCGGTTAAACTTTGGAGAAAAGGCGTTTGGCAGATCGTACTGATCAGGAGGTAAGGGGCCATTAGTTCCAAACGGGTCATTTGGATTTTGCGAGGCCTGATTGTTGCCTGCGTTCGTCGTGAAGGATTGACCAGGATGACCATCCTCATCAACCGTGCAGCTTATAGGGCCCGCTGTTCCGCGGCAGCGAATACAAGTAATGGTTGCTCGTAACCCATCAGGGTCAACAAACGATAGAGGATTAGCAAGTGCATAAAGATATACGTTAAGACTGCCTGCAATCCCAATCGGATCTTCCTGCAGGAATCTTCCTATACTCGAATCGTAGGCTCTCGCACGGTAATAATACAGCCCCGACTCTTGATCAAACTCCCGCCCCGTGTACGTGTACGGCTGCGCCAGCGTGCCCGGGGATTCCAAGATATTCCCGTACGCGTCATAGGCGTAGCTCTTGGCCGTGGCGCCAGTGGCATCCGTCAAGTCCGTCACGCTGCCGAGGCCGTCCTGATGATAGAAGAACGTCGCCCCGCCCTTCGTCACCGCGATCGGTTCATCGATCCCAGGGCCATGGGTGTAGCGCGCCTGCAACACATTCGCGCCATCGTACTCCAAGAGAATGTCTTCTCCGTCATAGACGTATCGTTTCGTCTGCCCATTCGCCACTTTCTCGATCCGCCTTCCTAGACCGTCATACCGATAGGTGGACGTGAACGCCGGGGTCGGATTCCCGGCCGCGAAGTCTTCGACTTTCGTCAGTCGGTTCTCGGCATCGTACGTGTATTGCGTGTAGTTCCCCGTGGCGAGCAGGGTCTTTCTCGTGAGATTCCCATTATCGTCGTATTGGTAGCTGTGCGTGGCATCCGCCGTGAGCTGATTGCCCGCATTCGTCACGTTGCCAGCCGTCGTGCGATTGCCGACCGCATCGTAGGTGAACGCCTGTGGCGTGGCGAGCAACGGATGACTGGCGCTCGTCAGTCGATCGAGCGAATCATACCCGAAGGCCTGCGGTCCCCGTCGATCGGTCAGACTGGTCCGATTGCCCACACCATTGTAGACATAGTCGGCCTGATTGATTTGAGTCGAACTGGCCGTAATCTGATGGAGAATATTCGTCACCTGCGACGCGGGATCATACCTGAAGCCCTCTGCCCGATCGTCGTAGGTTAAGGCCGAATCGCCTTCTGCCTTTCGCAGCAGAGCGGGTGAGCGCAGAGCAGACATGGACAGGATTGTAGCAGCACCGGTGAACTTTACAAGAATAGAGGAGTTGGTGGCGGTGCAAAGTCAAGAACCGACCCCTCTTTTATTCACTCGTCAGCCGATCGAGATTGTCATAGCCAAAGGCTTGGGCGCCTCGCTTGTCGGTCAAACTCGTCCGGTTCCCCACCGGGTTATAGACATAGTCCGCCTGATTGATCGGCGTGCTCGTCGCGGTGAGTTGATGCAGAATGTTCGTTACCTGCGACGCGGGATCATACCGGAAGCCCTCTGCGAGGGGGTCGTAGGTCAAGACGCTCGCCTGATCTTTATTTTGTCGCGGACGGGGTGAGCAGACAGTGAACATGGATGGGATTGTAGCAACAACGAGGAACTTTACAAGAATAGAGGAGTTGGTAGCGGTGTAAAGTCAAGAACCGACCCCTCTTTTACGACCCCGGCGAGCTTGACAGTCAGAAAACGACTCCCGACCCCTTTGTTTTGTCAATAGAAAAGTAGAATGTCCCCTTTTCCGTTTCTCGTACTCCCGATTAGCCGCAGTCTCCACCCCGTTCTCCCCTTGCCACGAGCGTGGGGACTGAGACGCCTCGGTCGTGAGCCATGATGGGGTTGGCGCCCGTACGGGGCAGCCAGAGATCCTGTACCTGCATACGATGGACGCGGCTGGGAACCGACGGTGGTCTGGGGCACGACGTGCCAGGGGCGGGAGTCGATCCCTGCAGGAGGGCTCGCTCCGCGGCCTTGATCCTGATGGGTGACTGGTGCGGCTCAGATCGGAGCTGACACCGCTGACGAAGACAACCGGGATGCGACGACGTCACACGATGGGCACGGCGCGGGAAGCCGGGATCTGAACAGGGGCCCCGTTCGGAGAAGACCGAGGGCACGATGGACTGTGCCCTCTTGACCGGAGCCTTCGAGATGGGCGACCCCTTTGTTTTGTCAAGCAATGCTATGATTGAGGCCCTACGGCAGTGCTGCATAGCTTGACTGGCTGACCAAAAAGGACTTTCCCATAGGCATATGTCCACCCAACCTGAATTGACTGAAGCTGGTCATCCTTAAAGTTTAGCCACACATCTGTGGACCCTTCTCGAATAAGATGCGTTCCCATCGCAGTTGCCACCTCCATTTTTTCCAATTGGCGATCTGCGAGTCGCGTAACTTGCTGCGATGACATACCACATTGGACCTCCAACTCGAGATCGGTCGCCCACCGATCTGGTCCACAAAATAATACACACCCCGACAGAGTTACCAGATATACGATCGAACACATGCTTCGAATAATTAACGTCACGGGTTTATTCCAAAGGGTAGACTATATGACTCCCCTGCCTTTTGAACAGACGGCGTGTCGTTAAAGCCTGGAGCTACGACACCGTCAGGTGCTTTCAAGTTACATACACCTGCAATTTGCCCGATGAAGGTGTTGCTATTAGGTCCCAAAAGGAAATACTCACTTGGATTTGGGTATGCAATTACCTTGGCTTTAACACACTGGTCTGGACAAAGGGGTCAGGCTTTTACACCTTGACTATCTTGGCCGTCAATCCCCATTTTCCAAACCCCGCCTTGCCTACAGGTCGCGACTGCGTGCACCAACGATTACCCAGCACAACAAGCCCCCTGCTCTCGCATCGAAGCATGTCCATAGCCCTGAGACCCACGTTGCAAGTATAGCTCGTGTTCGTGCGATTTGGATCACAAAACGAGAAACAAGAAGAGCGGATAGCGCACTGAGGCGGGAGGTGTCAGGGAATCAGCCAGCGAATCGGCACGAAAACCCTCACTGTCCTCGCGGATGGGATAAAGAAGGGATCATAAATAGTCTAGATAGCAAAGCCTGACCCCATTTATGAAGGGGTCTTAACCTGGTGTCCACAAAACCCGGGCCAGTTCAGCCTGTCCCCTTTTTCTTCTCCGATGCCTTTCTCGCCAAAACTGCCAGCTAAGGCATTCCGAAGATTACTGACCTATCTTTTCCCCGAGATATCGCAATAGAGGGGCTAGCTCGGTGAGGGACAACGACACAGGTGCGGAGTCTTTTTCTAGGAGAGACGAGACAAACTCCCAATCGTCATACAAGCTTCCCATATTGAGCGTAGGGGTTGTTTCAACATCGTAGAGCTGCTTGGAATCCATGTCCCAGTAGAAATTTTTGTCGAGAACAAACTTCTCGATTCCTAAGTCGTTCTCGATGTGGTCAAACAGCTTGTTGGCGATTTTTCGAAGTTGATCTATTTGTATCTCCGTCATCGCTTATTCCTTGCTTCGCACTCCGCGAGCAGTTTCCTAAAATTATCAATCTGGCCCTGCAACTTGTTAGTCCTCGCTTGAATGATTTTCTGTTGAAGTGCCGGAAATGCCTTTGCCAGGAATCCCTTGTTGTCGTGCGCAAACGGATCGGTGGAGTAATCTTTCAACTTCTGCTCGTGCTTTTGTAATTGCTTCCTGAGCCCTTTGCATGGATCTCCAGGAGGACAGTTTTTCGTATCAGCATCCGCAATGTCACCTGGCTGATCAGCCGGAGTGTCACCAGAGACATTGATCGCTGCATAGATAATCGCAGCCGTTGCGGCGGCTGAAATCAATTCGGCGCCACTGATGACTGCCCCCGCGCCAGCAAGCGCCTCTCCAGCACCGCCAATCAAGGGGAGCAGCATTGCAAACTCCCCATATGGATCGTACGCGCTCGTGGGATTGCTGCGCACGTAAGGATAGAGGTTCAGATCCCCGCCAGCGAATCCGATCGGATCTTTCTGTAGGAACCTCCCGCTTGCTGGATCATAGTACCGTGCCCGGTAGTAGTACAACCCGCTTTCGCTGTCGAACTCCCGTCCCGTGTACGTGTACGGCTGCTCGACCGTACCCGGTGACTCAAGGATAGTCCCGTACGCATCGTAGGCGTAGCTCTTGGCCGTCGCACCGACCGAATCCGTGAGATCGGTCACGCTGCCCAGGCCATCCTGATGATAGAAGAACGTCGCGCCGCCTTTCGTCACCGCAATCGGTTCATCGATGCCGGGGCCGTGGGTGTAGCGGGCCTGCAAGACGTTCGCGCCGTCATACTCCAGCAGGATGTCCCCTCCATCATAGACGTACCGTGTCGTTTGCCCATTCGCCACCTTCTCGATTCTTCTTCCTAATCCGTCATACCGATACGTGCTCGCAAACGCCGGGGTCGGATTCCCGGCCGCAAACTCCTCGACCGTCGTGAGCCGGTTCTCGGCGTCGTAGGTGTATTGGATGTAGTTCCCTGTCGCGAGGAGGGTCTTGCGCGTCAGATTGCCGTTGTCGTCGTAGGCGTAGGTGGAGTTGGCATCCGCCGTGAGTT
>JAOUPN010000571.1 GCA_029879905.1 Nitrospira sp.
TGCGCGGTTTGGAATGGCATTTGTGATAACGTACTTAGCCTACAACTACACTGAAGGGGCCTTCAAATCGCTTCACTTTTTATTCATCATGTTTCTTCTCTGTACAATGAAATATCATGGAGGCAGGCAAAGATTCCTGCAACATTCGAAAGACAATATTATTCACGGGGCTGAAGGGATGAACAGGGTGGGAGAAACGCGCCATAGTAGATTTAGCAGGATACACTGGGTTGGCAGGGCGTGATATTTCATAACGGCAACTCGGATCCAGGAGGAAATATGAAGGGATTGCGTATCTTGGTACGGGCTCTTGGCAGCACTCCAGGCTCTCTTTGAGTTACTTTAGGGAGGGGCTGGGTTATTCTCCTCTTGTGATATGCATTGGACAGCATTGCTCTGAATGGAATGCCCTTGTGCAGTAACAGACGCTTGTCGATGCCCTATAGGAACAAGTAGTAGAAGCATACTTATTGCGAGTGGTTTGTTGGCGAGGTGAATCGCGTCGTGCCGTGGGTGAAATTCGTAGCGGTCATTGAGATCGTCTATCTTAAAGCGGAGAGCTTTAGTCGTCCACTGGTTTGTATCAGCTGCGATTTTGCAAATCGGTATGAATCTCAATGTGTCCGACAAAGGTTTGAGGGAGAGACGTAGACGATGGGCATCTGGAGCAGGCCACCTGTCTATTGGGCAAGTGGGTGATTACAACGAAAAAGATTTCAGGACAGCGATTCTACTACGTTGATTCGTTCCGAATCAGCTTGTTATGTGGAAATATAAATCAAGCAGTTCTTATCTAGAGGTAAATAATTTATGAAAATAACTATTTGGGGGATGGGCTATGTTGGATGCGTTACAGCAGCTTGTCTTTCGAAGCTCGGCCATGACGTCACCGGTGTCGATGTCGATGCGAACAAGGTTGAGATGATCAATCGGTCACAAAGTCCGATTATCGAACCGGGGCTGCCGGATCTCATCAAGACGGGTGTTAGCGAGGGGAGACTTCGCGCGACGACCGAGCCGAACGAACTCGGCGATGTGTCGTTAGTCTGTGTGGGGACACCCAGCAATGATAACGGCAGCTTGGGGTTGAAACACTTGCTTCGTGTGATGGAACGAATCGGCGAATTGCTGGCAAGTACGGACCGCTTCCATGTCGTGACCATTCGGAGCACGGTATTGCCTGGCACGGTCGAGAATGTGGTGCTGCCGATTTTAGAGGGAAAGTCAGGAAAAAAGGCAGGCAAGGATTTCGGCCTCTGCATGAATCCCGAGTTCATGCGGGAAACGACGGCGATCGATGATTTTCATAATCCCCCCTTCACGATTATCGGGCAGCAAGACCGCCGCAGCGGGGATGTAGTCGCCAAGTTGTACGAGACGATCAAGGCCCCTATGGAACGGTCGACGATTCCCGTGGCTGAGATGGTGAAATATGCCTGTAATGCCTTCCATGCGACCAAGGTCTGTTTCGGCAACGAGATCGGCAACCTCTGCAAGAGCATGGGGATCGACAGCCATCGAGTGATGGACATCTTTTGCAAGGACACGCGGTTGAATCTGTCGCCCTATTACTTGAAGCCCGGGTTTGCCTTCGGGGGTTCGTGTCTGCCCAAGGATCTGCGGGCCATTACCTACCAGGCGAAACGTAACGACGTCGAGGTGCCGCTGTTGTCGTCCTTGATGCCGAGCAACGAGAGGCAAATCCAACATGCCTTTCGCTTGGTCAGGAATTCCGGGCGGACAAAAGTCGGTGTGCTCGGGATGAGTTTTAAGGCGGGAACGGATGACGTGCGGGAAAGCCCGATTGTCATTTTGATCGAAATGCTGATTGGGAAGGGATATCAGGTCGCGATTTATGACGAAGAGGTGTCGTTGGCCAAGCTCTACGGCGCGAATAAACGCTATTTGGATGAGACGATTCCTCACGTTACGTCTCTGATGGAATCATCCGTCTCTAACGTCATCGATAAGTCCGATGTCATAATCGTCAGCAAGAAGACGGATCATTTCAGAAAAGAGCTTGAGGGTATGGAGAAGGATGTGATC
>JAOUPN010000573.1 GCA_029879905.1 Nitrospira sp.
CCAGCAGATGAAAATGGTTATCCATCACGCAGTAGGCGTGCAGCAGGAGATGAAAGCGGTCGACGACATGTCCCAGCACGCCGAGAAAGCGCTGGCGGTCCGCGGCATCGAGGAAGATGTTCTGCCGAGCGTTGCCCCGTGCGGTGACATGATACAGGGCGCCAGGATATTCGAGGCGCAGGGGTCGAGCCATGCGCGACAGTCTAGCGCAGCCATGACGCACAAAGCAAGATCTGACCCCTACCTTTCTTTCCGCCTTCATCCGGACTCAGGAGTCCCATCATCGGCTGACGCGGCTCTGTACGGTCTTGGGGGTCAGCCGCAGTGGCTATTATGCCTGGCGTGACCGCGTGCCCAGTGCCAGGGCTCAGGAGGATCAACGACTGCTCTCCCTCCTACGCCAGATCCATCAGGAGACGCGCGGGCACTATGGCGCGGTCAAACTCTGGAAGGAAGCGCGCGATCGCAAGATTCCGTGTGGGCGTCATCGGGTGGCCCGGCTGCGCAGGCTGGGCCAGCTGGAAGCGAAGCGGGTGCGACGCTTCCGGGTGAGTGTGGAGCATCATCAGCTCCCGCCCCCGGCGCCCAATCTGCTCGAGCAGCAATTTGCGGCGCCGGCGCTCAACCGCATCTGGGTGGGGGATATCACGTTGGTGTCCACGCGGGCGGGCTGGCTCTATGTCGCGGTGCTGCTGGATCTGTGCTCCCGGCGAGTGATTGGCTGGGCCATGCGGGAGAAGCCGGACCAACACGTCACCCTTGAAGCCCTGGCCATGGCCGTCCGCCAACGACAGAGACAGCCGGGGCTCATGCATCACTCCGATCGCGGAGCGCAGTATACCTGTGGGGCCTATCAACACCAGCTCACGACGCTGGGGATCACCCCGAGCATGAGTGGGAAGGGCAATTGTTACGACAACGCGGTGGCAGAGAGTTTCTTCAGCACGTTAAAGAATGAACTCGTCCATCACCAGACATATCACAGTCGGGACGAGGCCCGTCGAGAGATTTTCTCGTTCATCGAAGGGTTCTATAATCGGCAGCGGCGGCATCAAAGCCTCGGGTATCTGAGCCCGCTGGAATTTGAACGACGCCGATATGGGTCTTAACCGGGTGTCCACGAAACCCGGGCCAGCTCATGCTGACCCCATTTTTGGCTACAGGTGTAGAACGGGATGCAAAGTCAAGCACCGACCCCACTTCACTACTCTTTAGCCCAATGCCACGCCACCCCTCACTGTCCGCGCGGATGGGACATGTTTTCTTTGAGTAGTTTTACAAACCTATATATATGAAGTCCGATACCAACCATCGCAATGCCCCACCCCCCAATCCCCATCCACCAACTCAATGTGAATGGTGTCGAAGAAGATTGCAAATAGGCAACTCCAACTCCTCCCATGAAAAGTACCGCACCAATCGCCATAAGCGTATAACTAGCTACTTTTAAGTTCATCTCAACCAACTAATTACTTCTTCGACTTTGAACAATCTTCACAATCCGGTGGCGTATTCAGACAACCCCGAGTTTTGACATAGCAGATATCAATGCCTGCAGCGATTCCCGCACCAACATCTGCACCAAATCCCACTCCACCACCGAGACCACCACCTCCACCGAGACTGCCAGAAGCGCCTGGAAATCCAGGGACGATAATGTCGCCAGCCAATGCGAAACTCCACCCACCAACATCTTTTCCGCAACGCGGCGCGAACGTCTGAAGTATGCCTTTCCCTCCTGCGCCAAGAATCATTCCCAGCCCGACTCTTCCACAGGCCAGAGTAAATGCGCAAAACTCCCCACTCGATGTATTCATTATTACGCCTCCACCCCCCTGAAACCCAGTGGGTCCCGCCATTAAAATTCCTGTTCCTTCTCCTCCCACCCATAGATCGGTCCCTTGGGGATCAGTAAATCGTACAGGATTGTTAAACACATATCGATAGAGGTTGAGCCCTCCTCTGAAGCCAATTGGATCTTCAGTGATGAATCTGCCAAGCACCTGACTATAGTAGCGTTCGCGGTAGTAATACAGTCCGCTCT
>JAOUPN010000572.1 GCA_029879905.1 Nitrospira sp.
GCCCGATCCACGTCTTGTCACGCTGACCGATATCTTCAAGTCGAAAAAAACCACTTATAGCACCCTTGAAGTTCGGGATATTGCCGGTCTCGTCGAAGGTGCGAGCAAGGGAGAAGGGCTCGGCAACCAGTTTCTTGGACATATTCGGGAAGTTGATGCCTTGCTCCATGTGGTGCGGTGTTTTCAGGGGACAGATGTCGTGCACGTCAGCGGTGGGGTCGATCCGTTGCGCGATATCGGCGTCATCGAAACGGAACTGATGTTGTCCGATCTTGAAACCTTGGATCGGCGCAAACAGAAAACAGAAAAGAAAGTACGGGCCGGTGACAAAAAGGCCGGATTTGAAATCGAGTTTCTCTCACGGTTGATGGATCTGTTGGATAAGGGGGAATGGCTGGGAAATCGGACCTATACACCGGAAGAACGCGCCATTCTGAACGAATGCCAACTGCTGGCATCCAAACCGGTACTCTTTGTGGCGAATGTGTCGGAAGGGGCGCAGGCCGATGAGGCGATGGTCCAGGCTGTACGAGACTTTGCGGAGAAGCGCGGGGCCAGAGTCGTCACGATCTGCGGCCAGATCGAGGCGGAGCTGTCGGTCTTGCCTGAGGCCGAGCGAGCCGACTTTCTTCAGGAGTTGGGGTTGACGGAATCCGGCCTGGTCCGTCTCACACGGGAAGCCTATACCCTGCTGAATCTCATCACATTCTTTACTGCCGGGGAAACCGAGTCTCGAGCATGGCCCATTCCTCAAGGGACGAAGGCGCCGCAAGCTGCAGGCAAGATCCATTCTGATATGGAGCGAGGCTTTATTCGGGCCGAGGTCTATCATTATGACGATTTACTGGCATGTGGATCTGAGGCCAAGGTCAAAGAGAAGGGGCTCTTTCGGTTGGAAGGTAAGGATTATGTGGTCAAGGAAGCGGACATCGTGTATTTTCGGTTCAATGTCTGATTTTCTCGAGAGAGAAGTCCGTGATCAAAGTTCTGCTGGTTGAAGCCAACGAAATTGATGCTCGAGCCGCCTGCAGTATGCTGCTCGAGGAGAAAGATATCCACGTCACCCATGTCGAAAAGCTTAGCTCTGCTTTGCGCAGGCTGAGCCGTGAATCATTCGATGTGATCCTCCTTTATGGCGATCTCATTGATACACATGGCCTGAACGTCATGGATTTGCTTCAGGCTGCCTTGGCCAGAATGCCGATCGTCATGCTGACCGATCAGCAGGATGTCAGAAAAGAGCGGCAAGCGATCCAACGTGGTATCCAGGACGTGATCATTAAACGGCAATGGACGGCAGGCCAGTTGGTGCGCTCCGTCCGTCACGCCGTCGACCGCAAGCAGGCGGAACAGCATCTCTCCTATCTGGCACAGTATGATCCCCTGACGGCCCTAGCCAATCGCGCCCTGTTCCGTGACCGGTTGGTGCATGCCTTGGCAGCCGCCAAGCGGAAGAAGCAAGAGGTTGGGTTGCTGTTGCTGGGAATTGATCAATTCAGTTCTCTGGCAATGACGATCGGGACGGATGGGTGTGATGAGGTGCTCAAGGAGACGGCTGAGCGGCTCAAGAAATGCACCAGAGAAGTCGACACCGTGGCACGCCTTGAAGGTGACGAATTTACCTGTTTGCTTGAGGGCATCAATTGCCGGTCTGATATGGAAATCATCGCCAAGCGTATCGTGGACTCGATGGCACAGCCCTTCGCCGTCAAAGGAGAGACCGTTACCCTCACGTCCAGCATCGGTCTGGCGCTCTATCCGCTCGACGGCCAACAGGCCGACGAATTGATGCAGAAAGCCCAGAGCGCCCTGAACGCCGTACATGAAGCCGGCGGCGCAAATTATCGATTCCCCGAGGCTCCGGAAAAATAAGCCGCGACTCGTTTTTCTCGCATCCAATCTCGCCGGTAAGGGCGGAAGTCTTCAGCTCACAGCACCGGTGCAACCGAAGCAACCTCTCATCTCTCCATCACCTATGTGCTTGAAGACCGCTACGCTATTCGAATGATAGAAGAGATCCTCGGATTAAGGAAAGAGTGTCGAA
>JAOUPN010000145.1 GCA_029879905.1 Nitrospira sp.
AGATGGGATCTTCCGACAGCACGACGGAAATGGGATGGGCGTCCTGCCGGTGCCGTTCCCAGGCCACGCGCGCACGGGGATTGGCGAGATCGTAGATCACCACATCGCTCGGCCCACCCTGCTGGATGGTCCAGGTGCGTGTGAGTTGATCGCTGGCAAACGAAAAAATCATGGAGAGCAGCATCTGCTCCGCATCCGTCATCCCCTCGGTGGATAAACACATACACTCCATAGATGAGGCGCTCCTCTTTGACCGAGTAATTGATGCCGTTGAGTATGCACGACAAAGCCGCCTTCACTTGCCCCTGTACGATCAGGAGTATGGTGTTTCCATCCTTCGCGACTCGATAATCTTGATCTGAATATTGCGGCAGTCTGTAGACGACACAAAGTGAAACTAATGAGGAGTAGTGAGCAATAATGATACCTACATATGACTTTAGCCACATGTCTTAATGAATTGCTTGGATATTCCTACATGTATGGTTGAGTTCAACCACTGATGATGTTCATGTCAAAATAAATAGTGTTGGGGGCACGTTTTCGTCGTATAGAGATCATCGTGAGGTTGATATGTCTCATAAAACTCCTGACATAGGTTGCCAAGTCCGAACAAAATCAGTCGGCATTGGTGCCTCCTCCCTACATTTGGATGACTTGATCTAACTAAGTGCAGAACCAGATTTATGTCAAACGACATATGCGGCAACGCACTCACCCTCTTTTCCTTAAAACCTATTGTGTTGTCAGATATATGTTGTGCAGGAAAGATTCTGTCCCTCAAGAACCGCGTTCTGCCCACTACGGGAAGACTCTAGGGCCGTGAACTGGAGCGAATAGGAGCGTGGTGAGCGGTCGACCTCTCAACCGAGAGTATGTGAAGCAGAATGGATATCGATACGTATTACGACACCATGGAATCGATAATAAATCGATCAAGATCAATGGATGCACGTGCCTTGAGAGCCGTTTGATCGGCAATAACAAGACGTCCATTGGAATATTCAATGAGATCTTCCGTACGTAACTGACTGATCAATCGCGTGACGGTTTCCGGCCTCACTCTGATGAGAGAGGAGAGTATGGTATTGGTGAGTTCGAATGGAATGATTGCTTTGTGATCTGAGACTATCTTATCCATTCTGGAGAGCCACAGTAATGTCGCGATCAGGCGATCGGTAGCTTCAGCAATACTAAGTAACAGGTATCGTTTCTCAAGCTGGCGAAGTGCTTGTGACACAGCCGCCAGCATTCTCATCTCTCCCGCAGATTCGCTGCATTGACGTCGAATATCGTTCAAGGGGAAGAATGTCACGACCGTATCATTCAATGCCCGAGCGGAAAAATGATATCGGCGCAGATCCAAGCCACATTCGACGATCCCCAAGATCCCTCCGGTCGATACGATATCGAGTATGACGCTGTTTTGGGAGGGAACCGTTTCCGATATGGCGATCGCACCGGCACACACAACATGAACACCGGTGTTCGGTGTGAATTGTTGTATGATGTCTGTTCCTGCGCGGTATTGATTGACGATGCCCGATGTGGCGATCGACGGGAACGGACACAGGGACGCCTGGCCACAGACATGACATTGAGGTTGTTCTGTATGAGAGATCGTCACTACCTGCTCGCTACTGCCAGCATCCGGCCAAGCCCACAGCAACAAGGGAGTTTTCAGTCACCCTAACCGGCTATCTGTGCTTCACGTTCCGATGGCTTAAGATATATCGATCTACGTAGGACTTCGTAGTAGGCCGCAAGACTTTTACTCTCATCCCATTCGATATGTCAATGGGACGAATGGGTCTATCGAAAGCCTGACAAACGGCCCTATGCACTCACGATAAATGGACCATGTGATGCCAGATACCGTCGATCTAAGAATTCGACCACGGATTATCTGTACCGTATGAGAGATGCACGGTACTTTTCCTGAAGACGTATGCTCTCCCAGCCATAAACTCCCTGATCGTGTTATGTCACGCGACAATCGTATTCGAACGCAACAGCACGGTGCCAAGCAGCGAAGAAGTCGTGAGGTAACGGTCGGAGAAGCTACCCGATGAGGGTGCTGTGTCTGGGAGATGGGAGATATCGCACGTGCTCTCTTCCCTGTGTCATGCCCTATGAATTACTCTTAGACGGCATATAGAAAAGAGCGTGATAAGGCTTCGTCAATCCCGTCCGCGCCCTGACCGATCCGACCGTTCCGGACGTTCCTGCCGATCGATCCTTTCGGACCGCTCAGGGCGGTCCAGTTTTTCAGGCCGATCGATGCGGTTGGGACGATCGCGATCACTCCCGCCGGACCGATCGAATCGATCAGGGCGATCATGTCCGGAATCGCGCCGTTCCCCTCGATCCATTCGCTCTTCTCGACTATGACGGTCTCCCCGGTCGCCGCCTCCTGATCCGCGTCGCTCCTCTCGGAACAGCCGATCGCTCCGCTCCCCGCGACGAACTTGCTCGCGAAGCTGCCGTAGACTTTCTCGGCCCTCTTGGAAATCCGACCCGCGCCGTTTCACCTCTCGACTGAGATCCAACAACTCCGATGCGCGATATCCCTGGCGAATTCCTTCACCGACCAAAGCCGTCCCCTCCGTGGAAGAAATCGCGCCCTCTTTCATGACGGCCACCCCCTTCGCTCCGGCAGCCAATACATCTTGAGTCGTTTTGTGTTTTCCTTCTTGTGAATGCCGGATTAAATCCCGCACTTCATCTTTCGTGGCTCCCCGTGTGAACGCTTCCGCCATGGTATTCATCGCACGCTGCCGGTTTCCTTCCGTCACACCACGAACGTGTGCTTCTTCCAAAACCTCTCGTGCGGATTCAAGCCGCGAGGTCATCTGTCGGATCACCGGATCGATACGTTTCGGCGCAATACCTTTTGCTAAGCCCTCTTTCACCTTGTTCACCAGCGGAGCGGTCGGAATGCCTCGCTCGCCGGCCTGGCTGACCTGTTCCAGCAAGGGATTGAGTTCATCGGGGGAATGACCCTGTGTGGAGCCAAGTCGACTGATTGCCTCACGATCTTGATTCGAGAGGGGTTCAGCCATGGCATGAGTAGCCCCACACAGTAAGGCCACGCACATCAACCGGACCGTAATGTCGAGAGACGTTCCCATCATGGATTTACCGCACAATCACGACTCCATTGGTATGCCCGAACTCATCGGTTACAAAATCATCAGCCGACGGCGGCGTGACCCACTGAACGCCATCGATCAGGTACATGAAGGTATATTCTCCTTCTTCAAGCGGTAGATCGATCATCCATACGGTAGCACCGTCCGCCGTCTTCATCGGAGACGCGTCTTTCGACCACCCATTGAAAGACCCGACAAGAGAGACGTGCTTGGCGTCTTGTGCCTGGAACGTGAAACGAACACTTCCGACCATAGACTTGCCGCTCTGTTCCGGCTTCACCCCTGTGCGTGCGGCACACCCTTCGAACCCTGTCAGCAGAACGGCCGCAATGCCGAAAGTGAATATCCAGCGGCTGAGTCTCTCGTCTCGCTTTGGCATGAGAGAGAGAGTAATCGAGACGCCGATTCGATGCAAGACGCCCCTTCGCGTGAGTCGTGCGCGGCAACAGGCGGACGACGGATGTGCATGCTCGTATTGAAAACAGGATCTGATCAGATCGCCACATCAAGTACCGCATTTTTTGCTCCAAACCCATCGCCGGTTTCCTCTATTGCAAATGGATCGGCAATCCATTGTTCTCCGTCGATCACAAACATATATTCATAGCGGCCTGGAGTAAGCGAAAGCGTCACGGTCCAGATGCCTTCGTCGGATGGTTCCAACTTCGTTTGCGCGGGATTCCAGCCGTTAAAATCTCCGGCGACTTCTACCGACTTCGCATCAGGCCGAAGAAGCACTAACCGAACCAAGATTTTGGGATCCGGTGCGGAGGTGAACGAAGTCGTCCGGACTTGCGGAACCGTCGTCGGTACTTCCACGATCCGCTCAGGAATCATCGTGACCGCACCACCTATGGCAAGGACGGCAAGACATACTGCGGTCAATGCTCCGGCAAGATTCCACTCCAACGTATGCGATGCCGTTACGGCAGCACGGACGCGTTCCCATAAGCCGGGGGGGTGTGGGGCTAATCTGGATTTAAGTTGGCTGAGAAATTTGGTCGACGGAGCGATCCGTGGCAGTTGCCCTGCTTCGGCAATGACAAGCTCGAGATTGAGCCAACGTCGACGCAATGCAGGATCGGCGTCCACCGACTGGAGAAATGCCACCCGCTCATCGGGTGTCAAATCATGGTCAAGAAATCGTTGGATTACAAGGTCTTGTTCATCCATCCCGTCATCGCTCCCGAGCTCTGTCCCTCAGCAAGTTTCTTCCCCACATGGTCTGCCGGTGCTGTTACTCAACTCTTAGTGCTGTCAACTCTCGACTAAGCTGAACCCGTCCCTTATACACCCGCATCTTTAACGTATCCCCTCGTACACCAAGAATGTCTTCCATTTCTTCATAGCTCAATCCTTCAACATGCTTGAGAATAAAGGCTTCACGATAGAGCGGGGGCAATCGTTGAATGGCCAGATCCAATTCCTGAGCGACCTGTTGTTGTGACAATAGATCCTCCGGTGTCCGATCTTCGGCAAGATGGAAGTCAAGATGTTCATCGGCATCCACATCATATTGGCCTTGTCCTGGGCGTTTGACTCGTAGCCAATCCATGCATTTATTCGACGCAATGCGGTAGAGCCACGTCGAAAACTTCGAGTCGGATCTAAACGTCGCCAAGGCTTTAAATGCCGCCAGAAACGTCTCTTGGGCCAAGTCCTCGGCTTCGGTTCGGTTCCCCACCATGCGATAGGCCAAGTTCACGATCGACGGGGCATGCCGATCGATCAAGCGACCGAATGCCTCATGGTCGCGCGCAAGACTGCGTGCCACCAACTGAGCATCATCGAGGTCGTCGTGATCATCCAACGACTTGGGCCTGTTCTGGTTGCTTGTACTCGGTGTCGTCGGACTCAGAACAACACCCTCCTTCATTGATTAGACGAGCGGCGGTCACATGTCGTAAACACGGTATAACTACCTGATAGTCATACTAAAATCGGTAGCTGACGCCCAGCGACACACCGTAATCCGGAGCACTATTGGAAACCCCGACCATGACGCCTCCGTTGAATCGCCAGGCGGCCGAGGCTTTATAGTTAAAGGCGAAAAAGAAGTCTCTGATGTTGACGCGATCGGCAACCAGTGTGCGATATTCCTCATAGTAGGCGCTCAACAAGAAATTCCTGGTCACATAATACCCGCCTCCCACATCGAACCAATATTGGTTCTGAAGCGTTCTACCGTCCGGATTGCCGATGAAGTTATAGCCGCCGTCAAGAAACGCAATCCATTTTTCTTTCAGCAACTTGGACATTTCAATGCCGTACCCGTGATCAAGCGCTCCGGTACCAAGTCCTTGACTGGCGTTCGCAGTTGGAACTTTTATCCGGGCCGTCATAGCGATAAGCGGCAAATAGTCTTGTTCTTCGAGCACATAGTATCTCCCCCGCACAATAATATCGCCGAGGCCTGAATTGGTCACCTTTTGCCCGGAAGTCACCCCTTGATTGGAGTTCAACAGCGCCAAACACTCAGGTTTGTCGGTGTCGATTTCGGTGCCGCTCCGCTTCGTGCATCTACCAGGCAACGTCGGAGTCGGTTGCCCACCAACCAATGTGGCGGTCCCATTACTGGTTACGGAGACAAAGGGGACGACGACCGTGACATCCCCGTCTCGAAAGATCCGTCGAATCGACAGCGGCACATAGACAAATTGACTTGTGACACCGGTTCCAAAATTCCCGCTGCTGTAGCTTGGGGTGAGCCCGACTTGCCAATTTCTTTCGGCAGAAGACCGTTGATCAGGCCCAAGCGTATCCTTTCTTTCTGCCGCCGAGGCCCCCGATTGTGAGGCAAAGATGCCCACGAAAACAGCGCCTGCAACAATCCCATAGCATTGAAGAAGCCTTCCCCGACTCATTTTCGCCACTCCCTCGCGATGTTTTTGTAATGAACTCTACCACGTGATACGTCCAGCCAACGTAACGCTAGCCGGATAGTCATTCAAGATGTTTGACAAAGATAGTCGGAAGGTAGGACGGAGAACGCCCTACCTTCCGGCAGATCATCTTTGTGAGTTATGCCCGTCAGTTTCGTCCTGGCCGCTCCGGCCTCTCCGGCCTCTCCGGCCGTTCCGCTCGCTCAATTCTCTCCGGCCGTTCTGCTCGCTCAGGTCTCTCAATTCTCTCGGGTCGTTCTGGTCGCTCCGCCCGCTCCATGCGTTCAGGTCTTTCCGGGCGTGTCGGATGTTCCGGCTTTTCTATACGCTCTGACCGCTCAACCTTTTCAGACCGTTCCGGTCGTTCCATTTGAACCATCCTGGCATTATCCCTGCCTTCGCGTCCATGCTCACCGGCCACGTAATCGGCTCGATCAAGACCCCGAAGCTCCCCGCCCCTATTTGAGCGGTGATCGTCCTGACGATCCATTTGACGACTCTCTCGCCGATCGCCTTGGCGGTCGAGTTGCCGGTCCTCTCGACGATCCTCCCTCCGTTCAACTCGACGGTCTTCACGTCTGTCCTCTCTCCGTTCCACATTTCGATCTTCCTGACGAATATCATCGGTGGCTTGAGCCACATCAATGCGATGCCCGTGGTTTCTACCTCGTTGTCCACTGTCATTAGAACCGTCCCGTACGGACCCCTGTCCGCGATTCAGCGACCCAGGGCCGCTGTTCAAAGATCCAGGACCTCGATTGTCTGTGCGCCACAACGATTCTTCCGCAAGGCTCTTCAAAGGATCTACTCCGGGTACGACGAAGAGTGAAAGGCTGACGATGGTTCCTACGATATACTGTTTTCGGCTGATCTGTTTCATCATCCATACTCCTTTGTTGGTTTCCGGACTCGTTCAGGATGCTCCACCAGAGGCCTGACACCATTCAATCTTCTAACTTTGCTTCTTCCCAGTCCACAAATGCCCCATTCCATGTCCCTTTCACCTTCACCAAACCCTGTTCAGTCAATGTACTCAGGAACACGTCACGGGTTATGGATGTTCCATCCATGTTTTTAAAATGGTCTATCGTCTGGACGTCAACGGAGACCCCCAAGATGACAAGCTCAGTTCCGTTGATCATCTGAACAGGTCCTTGAATACTTATATCGCTGTCCGGTGAACGCAGCTCCAGACTGGCAGCAAGAAATGACGACGGCATACTACCCATTTTCCCGCGAACTCGGACATGAGCCCCTTCGATAACATCGGCTAAACCGGACAATCCATGGAAATCCGTCCGTGTATTGATGCTGATCATAATACTCGTCAGTCCGGCAATGGTGAAGGTATCCGACTCGGTCTTCATGATATCGCCCTCTACGCGTATGCTGTCGTGGAACTTCACATGGTCTGCCGTGATGACACCATCGACAACAGACCCCTCGGCGGACAACTTTGCCCCTACCATAATCTCGTCGATGGTCCCGCCACGGAATTCGGTATTGTCGGTGGTTCGGACTTCTCTCGTGCCGATAAAGAAATGAGCGGTTCCAGCAGCGAGGTCCGACGACATCACATTCGTCACAAATCCTTCTACCTCAAATTCGTCCGCATGACTGTCGATGCCGTCGTTCTCTCGCTCGACCTTGATGGCTGTCAACGTGCCTTCCGTTTGACTGTCTGGCCCCGGGATAAAAGCTCCCCCCGCTCCCTTCACCTCTACGAATCGTCCGTCCCAGTTGTTGCCGTTCGGCAGCGGCATATTGTGAATATCCGCTCCCCCATAATGTACCGTGAGGTTACCGATCTTGAACGTCGCAGCGCCTGACACATGGTCGCTGACAAACCCACGAACTTCCGGCGTCACGGCTGCTGACTTTAATTCAATGAATGTGGCGTGGATAAGCCCTGCAGGACGGATATGCCCGTTGACTTCCACATGCTGACCGACGACGGGAGTAAAACTATTCTCGAACATCGTCGTGGAGTCCACGAGGACGGTCTGTCCCATTACGATTAAACTCAGTCCATCAGGGGAGATCGATTGCACCAATCCTTCGACTGCATCCTTCTGGCTGATCGAATGGGCCGTGCGCTGATCGCCGTTCAACGAACCATGAACCGTGACGACCATGCCTTTCTTTACACCGCAGGTATCGGCTTGATCGATTCGGCACTGTCTGAATTCTCCGTCCTGCTCCACCGTGACATCATCTGTCTCAAACTTCTTCCCGTTCACATAAATACTGCCGAATCCGGTGACCGTCGCAGATGCCGAGGC
>JAOUPN010000574.1 GCA_029879905.1 Nitrospira sp.
TGTAATGTGGTGCGAAGGATTGGGGATATGGCTGTAAAACTGAATTCACTCGAAGAATGGAAAAGACTGGACGCTTTCCGTATGGAAACAGCGGTACAGGAAATTGCCCGTTCGGAGAACCTTCGGTTTTTCTTTCGCAGCCTGTTAGCAATGACCGGAGTCTCAGGTACGCCAAGCGGCGTTGATGCTCACACAATGGCATTAAACGTCGGGCGGCACTCAGTAGGTTCTGACCTCATTGCTACCCTGATGCAATACCAGCCGCAGCTGTACGGACAGTTGCTGGTCGAAGACGCCGACGAAGGCGACAACCGTTCACAACTTACTGCTCAGGCCAGAGCAGTTGAACAATCCTGAAGGAGACCCTCACAATGTTTGATTTTTCCCGCCTACGCCTACGCGCCCCTGCGGATGAAGGCACACCCGGCGCCGCAGTTGACGATGCCGAGGCTGGCGAAGCCGCTGCCGATGAAGGCCAGGAAAGCCCCGGCTCTTTGCTGGACAAAGACTCCTCCGCGAAGGATGGCGATAGCGCCGGTGAAGGCACCGAAGCCGCTGAACCGCTTACAATGGAGTCCATCACTCTCCCCGAAGGGGCTGAGGTTGATGAAGGCGCCATGACCGATTTTCTCTCGCTCATGAACGACACTGAAATCAGTGCCGCTGAACGAGCGCAAAAATTGATTGACTTGCAATTCACCATTGCGGAGGAAGCCGCGAAGGCTTCGCAAGCTCTGTGGAACAAAACGCAGGTTGATTGGCAGGCCGAGGCTCGCGCCTTGCCTGAAATTGGTGGGGACAATTTGGAGAAAACCCTCGCCAGCATCAAGGCCGGATTGGATAAGTTGGGGGCTACTGACGAGACGTATGCCGCACTTAACTTCACGGGAGCGGGCAACCACCCGGAAGTAATCCGTATCCTGCACAAAGCAACCGCCCATCTTGTCGAGGGCCAACCTCCGGCAACGCCCGGAAGCCCCGCAAAGGGTAAACTTTCCCAAGCTGACCGTATGTACGGCAACAGCAACATGGAGTGACGAAAATGACAGCTACCGCTGCAAAAAATCCGACACTGCTTGACATTACCAAACTGCTCGATCCCGACGGTTCGGTAGCGGCAGTGGCGGAAATCCTGGATGAGAGCAATCCCATCCTGCAGGACATCACGATGGTTGAGGGCAACCTGCCCACTGGCCACGTGTCCACCATCCGCACGGGTATCCCCACCCCGACTTGGTTCCAGTTCTACGGAGGCATCCAGCCCACCAAGGGAACGACGGCACAGGTCACCGACCAGATTGGTATGATGGGTGCCTATGCGGAAATCGACTACAACATCGCCAAGCTGAACGGCAATTCGGCGGCATATCGCCTGTCCGAGGACCGGGTGCACATCGAAGGCATGGCTCAGTCCATGGCCGAGACGCTGTTCCAGGGGAACCCGTTGGTTGACCCGACGAAGTTCCTCGGCCTTAACGCCCGCTACAATGATCTGTCCGCCGAGTCGGCTGACAACATCATCGACGCTGAGGGTACCGGTGTGGACAACGCGAGCATTTGGTTGATCGGTTGGTCGCCCAGCACGATCTTCGGCATCTACCCGAAGGGCAGTGAAGCTGGTCTCGAAGTCACCGACAAAGGCCAGGTTACCGACACCGACATCGACGGTGCTGGTGGTCGCGGTGAAATCTACCGGACCCATTTCCAGTGGAAGAAGGGTCTTGTGGTGAAAGACTGGCGCTACGCTGTTCGTATTCCGAACATTGATCGCAGTCTGCTCACCGCCGACGTTTCCACGGGGGCCAACCTGCCCAACCTCATGTTCGAAGCCCTGGACACTGTGCCCAACTTGGCCAATGCCCGGTTCGCTTTCTACATGGACAAGTCAGTCTTGACGAAACTTCGGCAGCAGTCCGAAGCCGCCATCAAGCAGTCCTCGCTTACTGTCGATCAGGTCGGCGGTATTCCAGTAACCAGCTTCCACGGTGTGCCCATTCGTCGTACAGACGCTCTGGCCGTCGATGAAG
>JAOUPN010000193.1 GCA_029879905.1 Nitrospira sp.
TCAGGAATGGGCGAAACAGGTGGTTCCCCTCACCGCTGAAGGTGAACGGCTCGCTTCCAAAGTAACTATGTTGGGTGAGAAAAGCCTGTTTCTTCGTGGCAAAATACGGATAATACAGGCCGAGACTGACGCCGGTGAGGAGATAGCCGGACAGCCAGAGTTTCATGAAATCCCAGACCTTGCCCTGGAATGCAAACCTGATCCCACGCCAGGAGGTCCGAGTCAGGCGATATCGCCGTGCCCCCACAATGGCGACGGGAATGACCATCAGGAGTAACAACCATGCCATGAATTGAAGTCCGACATTCACCACCACACTGCTCTCCTCAAGGAACGGCCCGGCGTTGGAGAGCGCGTAGTAGGGGATGCCGAACACGAGTGTCGCCTTTACGGAGCCACGGATTAATTCACGCGCATTACCGTGATACGCAAATCGGTCGCCGGCGAACTCCGTTTGATTGAAGAGATAGGATCGCACCCGAACCTTGGCCCAATAGTAATAGAGACCGAGCGTCACAAGGGTCAGTAAGGCATTGACGAGGTGGATACCGAATAACGATCCTCCTGTTCCGTGGAAGTATGTCCGATAGGTCTGTTCCCGTTCTCCTTCCTGTTCTGCCTGAGCAGACTCTTGCTCATCGTCGATGGAAAGAGGGTGCTCCTCAACGGCGTCTTTAAACGAGCTTGCGATGTCGTCGTCTACGACCGGTTCAGATCGCGCAACGACAAAAAAAGGAGCACCGCATAAACTGCAGGAGGCACTCATGCCGGGCTTCAACGCCCGGATGTCTCTGACCCGGTGAACCGTTGCGCACCGCTCACACGAGAGCCGAGCCGAGCGCTCCGCCGAGCGCGTTACCGTTGCCGTCGCCGTCACGAAAAGATGCCTCCCTGGATAGATCCAGTCGTGAAGATTGCCCCACCAAGTACCCACAGTCGAATACGGCGCCACCACGAGAATGGGTGAGACAATGAACGTCGGGACGATGGCCGGCCCTGCGAGGCATGAGGGTTGACCAGTACGAAATTCGCTTCACAGGCTGAGCAGGCTGCGGATTGCCAATCCTTCGACGGCGACTCCGGTACAATGTCGTTCGTATGCGAGCATGCCGGACAGGTAATCGTCATGGTCATTCCTCTGCTCCTGTCGTCCTGACCCACAGATGCCCGGTGTATTCCCTTTCCATCACCTCTCCATTCAACGTTTAACTCTAGCGTAAACTGCCTGAAGCGCAACTTGCCGTACGAGGCCCACTGTTTCGTGCCCTGCATTTTCTGCGTGAGAAGAAAAAATCCCTGGGAGGGAAACGACTTAGACGGTACGGACGTTGTGCGTCGCAATCTTGGGCATGTTGCGTACAGGCTCGTACAACATGCCGCATCGGACAATATTGAACATATCGTGTAGCACCACAGCCTGCCAGCCGAGGCCCCTCTTGAGTCTTCGGCGACACTTCGCCTGGCCTACTCCGCCGAAGCAGCTTTTCAGGCTGCGACGGTCAAGCAACGGGGGATTCCTGCGAAACAGGAGAAGGTATCGGAGGGTTTTGCCGTAGGAGCTTATCGCTGTGGAGTGAACAATGTTCTGGTTGCAGGAGACGTGTTCAAGAAGAATGCGAGCTAGGTCGAGTCCCCGGGAACGCCCTTTTCTAACGAGATGATTGTCGGCTTATCGCCACGCATGACGACAATAAGCGTTTCATCCCCTTCGATCTTCACTTCCCGATTCGGTTGTAACAACGTTTCCGTTGTCTTGAAAGAAACTTTGGCGCTCAGCTCATCCGCCGCCAACGATACGGTGGTGTTGAGACGGGTGAAGTCATTTGCACTGGGAAAGGTAAATTCCGACGCCAAGGCTTTACGATACTCTTCACGTGTCAGCTTCGCGGTCTGGTGTTGAGTCCCTTGCTTCATGCGAATCAAAATAACGGCATCCGGCGCAAAGTAGCGCAGGACTCCGTCGACATCTTTTCGTTTGACGGCTTCCTCAAGACTGTTGAGGAGAAGATCAATGGAAGCCTGGGTCAAGGGGGCATCCGGTTTCCGAACCGGCGAAGGATCTGATGAAGAAGACGGAGGTTGAACAGTTGATGGTGGAGAGGAGACCGGTCGGGCTTGCTTCCCTTGAAGCATCGGCCAGAGAACATATCCGCCACCGGCCACGATCACCAAGCCAAGACCGACCACCATCACGATGGTGAGAGCCCGACCGGCAGAATCGGCCGCTCGCAGACTCGGTTTGACATTGTTTGTTGATGTGTTGTGTGTTTCAGCCATGGTGGAGCTCCACAACTTCTCAGCCGTGGCCTCTCTTAGGTCTTCGGCGACACCTCGCCGAGCCTACTCCGGCATCATAGCCGACAGGCTACGAAGGCTGGAAGCAGGCTTGTCTCGCTGAATCAGCGAAGCAGGCCCTCCTTCGCCAAGACATCATATGTTACCCGCCATTCCTCTACGACTTCTCAGCCGTGGCTTTCTGCGGAGGCGGGTGAAGGGCGGACCCGAAACGCAACGATCGAATCACGGGATCGTAACATAGACGATATAGACTCAAAGTCAAGAGGTCTGTCATGTCCGTTGACCTCTTCTTCGCTCATCTGTGCGATTTGGATCTTGGAAAAGGGAAGGTGCCATGGTACCCTCCCCGCCGAGCAAACCGTCTTTCTTCCGTCTGTCACCACACAAGGGATAGAACGTTCCGATGGTCACCCCAAACTTTCTTGAACCGACTGATCATTTCCTTCATCGTCATCTAGGCCCCACCGACGCGGACATCCAAGAGATGCTGGCGACATTGGGACTCCAATCCCTTGAGGCGCTTGCCGATGCGACGGTCCCCGAAGATATCCGTTTACTCAGACCGCTGTCACTCCCCTCTCATTGCGGTGAACAGGCGGTGCTCAGCCGATTGAAGGACCTGGCCTCTCAAAACACCGTGTGCCGCTCCCTGATCGGCATGGGCTACTATGACTGCGTCACTCCCGGTATCATCCAACGAAATATCCTGGAGAATCCGGCTTGGTACACACAGTACACCCCCTATCAGGCTGAAATTTCACAGGGCCGTCTCGAAGCCTTAGTCAACTTTCAAACGATGGTCGCGGACTTGACCGGCCTGCCGTTGTCGAACGCATCCTTGCTGGACGAAGCGACGGCGGCGGCAGAAGCCATGGCCATGTGCTTCACCATTGCTCGCGGTAGAGGTGAAGAGTGCAACGCGTTCTTTGTTTCGCGCGACTGCCATCCGCAAACGATCGCGGTGCTGCGGACACGAGCCGAACCGCTCGGCATGACGATTCGAACCGGAACGACTTCCTCCGTCGATTATTCGGACGGGCGGCTCTGCGGCCTGCTGCTTCAATATCCGGCGACAGACGGCTATGTCGGTGATTACAGCGACGTCGTCTCCAAAGCTCATGAAGCCGGCGCCCTCGTGGTCGTCGCAACGGACCTGCTTGCTCTGACGCTACTTCGGCCTCCCGGTGAATTTGGCGCCGACATTGCGGTCGGTTCGACCCAACGGTTCGGCGTGCCGCTCGGATTCGGTGGACCACATGCCGCCTTTTTAGCGACGAAAGACGACTATAAGAGACAAATGCCCGGCCGCATTGTCGGTGTCTCGAAGGATGTGACAGGCAAGCCGGCCATTCGCCTCTCGCTTCAAACACGGGAGCAACACATCAGGCGGGAGAGAGCGACCAGCAACATCTGTACGGCTCAGGTCTTGTTAGCCGTCATGGCCGGTATGTACGCGGTGTACCACGGTCCGGAAGGCTTGCGGCGGATCGCCGAACGTATACGGGGGCTCACCTTACTCTTGGCGGAAGGCTTGCGGCGACTGGGCTTCGACGTCGTCCCCAAAGTCTTCTTCGATACGATTCGCGTGCCGATATCCGGAACGCAAGCCGATCAAATCGTCGTACGGGCCGACGAGCAGGGCATCAATCTTCGACGTTACGAAGACGGCTCTCTGGGCCTGTCGCTCGATGAAGTCAGCTCAGACGATGAAGTCCTACGTCTGCTGAAGATCTTTGTCGGACATGAGCAACTGCCCTTCACTCTGTCCGACCTGTTTCCGGCTCTTGATCCGGCCTATCCTCCATCACTCACTAGAACAAGCGCGTATCTGACGCATGAAATCTTCAATCGATACCACTCAGAACACGAGATGCTCCGGTATCTTCACCGGTTGCAGGCGAAGGACCTGTCACTGGTCCATTCCATGATTCCGTTGGGCTCCTGCACGATGAAGCTGAATGCCACGTCCGAGATGCTGCCGGTCACGTGGCCGGAGTTTGCCTCTCTGCATCCGTTCGCCCCTGCAGAGCAGAGCCGCGGCTATCAAGAGATGATTCACCAGCTTGAAACCTGGTTGGCCGAACTCTCCGGATTCGCGGCCTGTTCCGTTCAACCGAATGCGGGATCGCAAGGCGAATATGCGGGGTTGATGGTCATTCGGGCCTACCACCGTTCGAGAGGAGAGGCCCATCGCGACGTCTGCCTCATCCCGGTGTCGGCCCATGGAACCAATCCTGCCAGCGCAGTCATGGCAGGGATGACCGTCGTCGTCGTTGCCTGCGATCGGCAAGGCAATGTGGACCTTCAAGACCTGGAAGCCAAGGCCACCGAACACCGAGACCGCCTGGCGGCGGTGATGCTGACCTATCCCTCCACGCATGGCGTGTTCGAAGCAGGGGTACGCCGCATCTGCCATATCGTTCATACCCATGGTGGTCAGGTCTATATGGACGGCGCCAATATGAACGCCATGGTCGGCCTCTGTCGCCCCGGCGACATCGGAGCAGACATCTGCCACCTCAATCTACATAAGACCTTTTGCATTCCCCACGGCGGCGGCGGGCCTGGAGTCGGACCCATCGGAGCTGCCGCGCATCTTGTCCCCTTTCTCCCCGGACATCCGTTGATGAAACTACGGGGAGGCACAGCAATCGGACCAATTGCTGCCGCGCCGTTCGGCAGCGCCGGGATTCTACCGATTTCATGGGTCTATATCGCGATGATGGGCCGTGAGGGGTTGACCACAGCCACGCAGGTGGCCATTCTCAACGCCAACTACATGGCTAAACGCTTGGAAAAACATTTCTCCATTCTCTATGGCGGCGATGCCGGGTTAGTGGCGCACGAATTCATCCTTGACCTGCGTGAGTTTAAAGAGAGTGCCGGCGTCGAAGCGATGGATGTGGCCAAGCGGTTGATGGACTATGGCTTCCATGCGCCGACCGTCTCATTCCCTGTAGCCGGCACACTGATGGTCGAACCGACTGAAAGCGAGTCGAAGGCGGAGCTTGATCGATTGTGTGAGGCGTTAATCCGAATTCGCGGCGAGATCCAGGAGATCATCGACGGCCGCCAGCCACGAACAAACAATCTGCTGAAGAACGCGCCCCACACCGCTAGCGTGGTGACTTCCACGGAATGGAACCGCCCCTACAGCCGTGAGCAGGCGGCATACCCGGCCCCGTGGGTCGCACACAACAAATTCTGGCCGAGTGTCAGCCGCATCGACGAAGCCTATGGCGACCGCCATCTCGTCTGCAGCTGTCCTCCGATGGAGAGCTATCAACCGTAGATGAGGCGGCATGCGTCACTCGGCAAAGCCGTACCGTTTTCGAATCGATAACGCCTGACGTTGCGCTCTGAGCAACTCGAGAACGATGCAAGTGGACGGTTTCCTGTTTGACTAATCCACATACACATACCCGCTGATCCGGATATCCTTGTGCTTGGGGCAAAAGAACGGATACCGAGCCCCCAGATTTTTCTCACCCGTCAATCCACGCGGCGCAACCTGGATTTTCTTCGTCTCGCCGGCCTTGAGTTTGAGCTGAATCGGCATCGGGATGTTTCTCGGGAGCAGACCTCCGAAGCTCGGATCGATTTTCAACTCGGGAATCGCTTCTTCTTCAGGAATCAACATATAGAGCCCCCATATGGCGAACTCGTGGTCGATCCCGGTTGGATTCTGAATGATAAACCAGAGAGGTTCGTTGAGATCCTCTTTCTGGTTAATCACGACGGCATTCGGGAGCCAGACTTCCGTTTCTCCCATTTCGAATACGCCTTTTTCTTTTCCCAATTCCTGGGCAATAAACACGAAGTCCTTCGCCTCGGATTCTTTGGGTACGACGGCAAGACCGGCACATAGTGCAAGGGCACCCATCAGAGACATCCAGGAGAAGAACAGCATACGTCCATTCTGTCTCATCACCTCCACCTTCCTTCCTCTGTAAAGCCTGTTCCTGCTGGCCATCACATCCTTCTGTGTGATTGAGACACCGCCGCACCCCACTCACTTCATACTGAGCAGAGCCCCACAGTTTCCGCCTCTTTCGCCGAGCCTACTCCGCCGAAGCAGTTCGGCTGCGAAGGCCGGGCAGCCGTGGCTTCCTGCTGAGGCGGGTGAAAGATTCGCCGCGCATATCTCCATACAAGACACATGCTGAAAGGCTGCAAAGCAAGTGCCGAACAGACATCACCTGACAGGCG
>JAOUPN010000044.1 GCA_029879905.1 Nitrospira sp.
CCGACAAGCTCATATAATCACTTATGTTTCAACATGTTATCAGTATTTACAGAAAGCCACGGCTGCCCGCGCAGACGGGTGGACCATGAAGAATTATTCATCCTCTCCTCACAGAGCCTTCATGGAGCAGGAGTAGAGTGACACCATCACAACTGGAGGAGGTACGGACTATGGTGGCATTGATCATTGGCGTGTTGGCAACGAGTGTCCTCTGGGTAGTCGTCTACTCAGCACTTGTGTACACAGTATCCCATCCGAGTCGTAAGTAGACGAGAACAAGCATGTGCCGTTCCATGAATTGAAACCTTATGGAGACGGTTCCGTACTCTACGACGTCGGCTAGACCTGTCGTAAATCCTTCATGATGTCGCCGGGCATTGGTGGAAGGACGGGAGACATTGTTGTGACCGTGTCTGCGAGGCCGCAGGACCGACAGACTGTCACTTCCACGACCTTCGTTATACCTCCCCGACAGTGTACTGTGGTTTTTTCCCATGACGCGTGTCCTTTTCACCACGTCATCTCTCTGAGCAACGATGGGTCAGAAGCGGAAAGGTGCATGTATTCATATGATTTCGCCTCATCGCCATTCGTGGTATTGCGATTGCATTCCATCACAAGAGGTTGATTGCACGAGTCAAAAGACAACTGTCACAACACGATACGACAGGAGAGTCCATATGATCGTGAGACTGGTTTGGAGATTTCTCGTCCTATCCATGCTGTGGTTCCCGGCCACCTCGCTGGCTGCCTCTCCAACACTCCCCGACGCGTCAGGGCAACTGTATGATCGCGTGATGGAAGAATATAAACATGGAGATTACGAAGCGGCATTGGCAGGTTTCAGGTTGTTTATTGCGTTGCATCGCCAATCTCCTTTAGCCGCAAACGCGCAATACTGGATTGGAGATTGTCAGTACCGCTTAGGCCGCTACAATGAAGCCCTTGCTTCCTTCTACAATGTCCGCACATATAACCCTGCGAGTCCCAAACTGGCTGCATCGGCGTTTAAGATCGGCCAGACCTACTCCATGCTCGGCGATTCTCACAGAGCGCGCCTCATGTTCGACCGGGTTCTCGACCAGTATCCGAACGGGCCAGAAGCCGAGCTCGCTCGCAAGGCGATGCAGGTCCTGATCGCCAAAGAGTAAGATCGTACGGGAGGGGTCAGGTTCGTCACACGTGGTTTTTATAGGCCTGTGAGACCGCAGGATAGGGCTCCGGGTTACGGACTCGTGCTGACACTCTCGTCTTTCGCGACGTTCTCGTCTATGCGTGAAAAACGCGGAACGGATACGCCATCCTTTTCCACATTCTCGGTAAACATGGCAACGGGTCTAATCCAAAGACCTCGATCTCCGTATAACGCCCGGTACACGACATATTCCTCTTCCGTTTCTGAATGTGTAGCGACTCCCAATACTTCATAGTGCTGACCTTTATGGTGACGGTAAATCCCGGGTACGACCATGATAGCCGGCTCCTTCATAGAGTGGATTACGACTCATTCCCTTAGCACATCAACCCGAAGAGAGTTCAGACGGAGTGTTCACAGTTATGACAGATGGAGCCCCACGGCTTCCTGCGAAGGCGGGTGAAAGAGACAGCGAGGATCTGGGGGCATCTTTGTAGCGCTGAAGGGTCTTCCCGTTTCCTCTTTTGGTGGTGGGCCTCAACTCTACCCCTAGGCGCTGTCGCCACATTTGACCACTTTCGATCAAATATACAGACAACCGCGAATACGTAAGAAATGGTGAATATCCTTTTCCGTCGGCAGGACTAAGAGAAACGAGAAGCCCTCAAGGTGTTTATCCGTGACCAATAGTTACGATAACTCCATAAAGAGGCCACGGTACGAGCGAGCTTGGTTTGGTGCCGAAGCCGGGATTTCAACCCGGACACCCGTGTGGGCGCAAAAACCTGATGGGAGCGCAACGCGTGGTCCACCGTATCCCCCTGTAGCGCACCGTTTCATAAGCCCTTGTGTTTGCTGGTGTTCAGGGTACGGCAGACTACAGCGTGAATCAACAGGACAGGGCGGTCACTTGACAGTCGCCTGTGCAGAGGATGGAGGAGGCATCGAGACAACCTGCCCCTGCACCTTAAGGACTCTGACGCCTTGCCATATTTCCATGGCGCTTCGTACTGAAATCACGCCGTTCACGTTACCCAGTACCAGAACTGCGGAACGCCGCTTCGCAGCGGTCATGTACTCTGTTGCCGAGTGAGTTTGCAGAGGAATTCAGGCAGGAGCGTTCACTAGGGACCTGATGACCTGCTCCAAACGTTGCCGCTCGGATTCACTGATCTGAAAGAATGCCAGTCCAAACGTCTGGCCGCTTATCCATTGCACGGTCGCAACTTCAATCATCAACGGCCATTCCAAGCCCGGCACGAAAATGCGGAGTTCCACCGAGACGCCTGGCATCAGCGAGACCGAACTTTCCACTCGACACCCACCTGCTGAGAGGTCAAGGATACTACCCGTTCTGTCGAGCGTCGGTGGTACACAAAATGCCGTACGGAATTGGACTTTGAATCGTGGTATAACCCGACGGTCCTCGGACTTCATATCCCAGACAGTCTGACCCACGACCCTTCCGTCGATGATCCGCTGCCCAAAGGTAATCCCATGAACATCAGCCTCTGCCTCTGTCTCGTAAAACACATGGGTTGAAAATTCACGAGTCTGAATGTCGCTTGGTTGCAGAACGGAAATGAAGATGTGAATCCGCCATTTCCCCTTGTTCGTTTCGGGATATGGAACAGATTCAATCCTGTATCCCTTGTACTCGACGGTTTTCCCCATCGTCCTTCCCCCTACGATCACAGTTACTGCGTATCATGCTAGCCGTCCGCGTCATTGCCATTCCATACACCGGCCAGACCCTCGCGTTGGCTCCGTACAGCGACCGTCACGCCGCGAGTCTGACGAATGACTCAGTCCCAAGATGTACTTCCTCATCCAGATAGTCGGGCTCACGACTAGAAACCAACACAGTCGTCACCTTAGAGTTTAGCAGTCTGGGGACAATAGGCATTCCCAGGGGGAGGGGGGCAGTCGCCTCTAAAGGGGGGCAAGCAGACTATTAACGTGCAAAAACGTGCAAAACTCAAACGACCTTTTAGACTTCCCGGAGTTTTACGGACACCTTAGGATGGTTCGTAAAAACAGGGAAAACGCCCCATGGGGAATCGATGGCAATCGCAGCATGTACGACTGAAATATACGTTCATCCTCAGTGGTGTCAGTTCGGAAGCATTGAAGCAGTATCAAAAGTTGCTTAACGATGTGTCCACGAAACCCTGAGAAGTCCCGGGAACGCCCTTATTGAAAGTTGCAGTGGTTCCACAGTTGGACCCTTCACTTGACAATTCAGCCGAAAACAACGCCCCAAGGGGTGTTATCGGTTGTTGTACATGAGGGGCCTGAAACGCTGAAACCCCTTGGTAGGAGCGGTGAAGAGGGGTGGTGCCGAAGCCGGGATTTGAACCCGGACACCCGTGAGGGCGCTAGAACCTGAATCTAGTGCGTCTGCCAGTTCCGCCACTTCGGCATATAGGCTGCTGAACACCTGAGGAGCCGGATTATCCTGAATTCTTTAGGCCCACGTCAAGCAATCACCTACGGTGCCGGCTCAGGGGCAGAAACGTGTGGTTCTGAGAGGGTCCACTGGCCGGTCGTGTCGATCTCTTTGGGGTCCCCGCTGAGGATGATACGTTCGCGAACAAGTCCTGCCGCAGCCATCAAGGGGGCAACAGCAATATGCGGTGCTTCATCGACAATCAAGACATCGAACCGCACACGGCTGAAGAGTGGATCGCTCGCCACCCGTAGGGGGGTTGTCGCCACAAGACGGCGATTTTGGATAAATGCCTGTCGGTTCGGATCGGCTTCGGCCGCCAACAATTCACGGATCTTCTTTGTTCCGCCCAACTTGGTGACGGCCTCTTTGAGATCCTCATACTCCTGACGCAATTCCCCTGAGATGGCGGCTTCAGGAACCAATTCCCGAATACGTGCCTTGGCCAGATCGATCTCCTTGTCCAATCCCTTGATCTGTTGTTGATAGAGTATGCGGTACTGTTTCAGAGACTCCACGTTCTTTCCGACAGCCTGCATCGTCAAACGCTGCAAGAGCGGGAGGGTCTCATAGTCGGTGAACGTCTTCTCCACTTCGGCCAGTTTTACTTGGAGATCTCTCAGACGAGTGACAAGCCGCCATTCAAGGAGTCGCACTTCATCCAAGTCTTTCTGTTTATGCCCCTTGTAGGTCATGATCGGAGCGATTTCTCGGAACCGTTCGTATTTGCGTCGGAGAGAGGCTTTTTCAGCCTTCGACTGCGCGTAAAACCGATGCATTTGCGCTTCAAACCCAAGCTCGTGGAGACCGATGCCGCTGCCTTCCGACACCATCGGCATCTCATACCGGCAGACCCACGTTTTTGAATTGAGTCCTCCGGCTTTCATGGCGCGTGCAATAATGCCGACCACTTCGTCTGATTCCTTATGATCAGGGCTGAGCAACAGAATCCGTTTGTTCGCACGGATCAGGTCCATCACCAGACCGGCCACTTTTTGGCGACGGAGCAACCGATCATCCAACCACACCATATGCAAGACCGACGAAGCCTGGGGAATACGTCGTTCTCCCTGTTCGTCTGCCTGAAAAAGAGACGCTAATCGTTCGGCTGGCCCAAGATTGTAGGTATCAACCTTCGCGATCATGTCTTCCAATCGTGCGACAGACAGGCTCAGGCTCCCTGCCAAATCCGGGATCAGAGTCACAGACGGGACGGGGTCTCCAAGCGTATCCATCACCTGCACCAGGACTGTCTGGTCCACCTGCCGAAGGACTATCCCCTCTGTCGGTTCTGTTTCATCGGACGGGACAATGGAAATCGGAAGGTCGACCGTGAAGAATTCCCCATCAGGCAGGGTGAATTCGTACAGATGGAGATCCCCTACGGTTCGAACAAACCTCCCCTGTGAAGCAACGACAGGGGTTTCTCTCCCGGTATCAATGACATGCTGCCGCTCCGATTGAAGACGGGCGATGCACCGTTCGATCAACGATCTTGCTGTTATCACCAAATGAACCTTGTTCTGTATTCCGCGTGGAGCCCCTCGGCTTACGACTACTTTGCCGAGCCTACTCCGCCGAAGTAGCCCACAGGCTACGAAGGCTGGAAGCAGTTCGGCTGCGAAGGCCGAGCAGTCGTGGCTTCCTACGAAGATGGGTGAAAAATGGGAGCCGTTATAATAATGGCGCGTCAGCGCGGCTGTCCACTATGAGAACCGCTTCCCATCCTATTGATCAACTAGGCCCGCGGCACGCACTTGTCTTCGCGACTAGAACCCGTCTAAAATAAACACGATTTATGCGGCGCTACTCGCCGCCGACGTAACATGGCCTACGAATTCCCGTCCTCCAAAGGAGTTGACGACGGGGAATCATGACGCCGTAGGAGTCCACAGGAGGAAGTGGTGAAAGGTTTACGGTTTGAGCGTATCGGCAACGGACGGTACTACAATGTGGTGTTTCATATCGGCAGTACATATGTGCCGGTCAGTGACGAAACGGTAGAGGAACTTAAGGTTCAGAGTCTGATACCACCGGAGCGTTTTCTGGATCTTCTTGTCGACCGTGTCGGGTATACCTCTTACCTGAAAGACCAGATCAAAGACGAACTCACGAATTCCGGTGATTCCATCACGCAGATTACCGTGCTGCAAGGGGCGATCAGGGAACTCTGATCGCTCGTTCAGCCTCTTCTTCATCTACACAAATACGCGTTGAACGAGAGGATCCTCACACTATGCGACGGAAGCATGTCCTCTGGACCGCTCAATCCCCTACCTGTCCTTCCTGAAACAGCTGGTTCATCAGCTGGTTTCTCTTTTCCGGGTCACGGTAATACTTCAGCGCCTTCGTGTAATTCTCCATGGCGCTTTGCCGCTTGCCCCGCAGGGCATAGATCTCCGCAATGCCATGATAGGCTCCGGCATCCTCCGCATTGCTCGTGAGAGCCCGGCTGAACGATTCCTGGGCTTCCTGCAACCGGTTTTTTTGCAACGCCAACCAACCCAAGGCGGAATGCGCGGCGCCGAACGAGGAATCGGCGGTGAGCGCATCTCGATAGCTTTTCTGTGCCAGATCGAGACGGCCTCTGGTTTCATACAACCCACCCAACGCAAAGTGCACTTCCGCATCGTTGGGATTCAACTTGATCGCTTCCTTGTACGATCGGAATGCCGGCTCCATCTTTCCCTGCTCGGCCAAGGCGCAACCGAGATTCGCGTGGGCTAAGGGATCGTTCGGCTGCAGCTTGATGACCTCGCGATATTCCTTGATCGCCATCTCCAGTCGACCCTGCTCCTGATAAGCCACCCCAAGATTAGTCCGAGCGGGTACGTAGGCCGCATTTAACCTCACGGCTTCTTTGTACTCCTTAATCGCCATTTCGAGATGATTCGCCCGCTGATGAATTTGTGCAAGAAAGTAGTGGGGATAGGCAGACTGCGGATCTAATCTGGCTGCTTCTTTGTAGGAGGCCATCGACTCTTCCGATTGACCAGATTGTGCCAGAAACAGGCCTCGTATGAGATGCACATGACTATTCTCCGATTGCCCGTCCACCAGGGATTCCACCCATGCTCCGACCGTCTCGATATCACTTTCGGCTTCGAGGCACCGCACATGGGTTCTCCAGGCTTCGGCAAACCGTCCTTGTAACAAATGGACGACGTTCTCGGCGAAATACGGGCGCGGGTCCCTGCATTCAGCCGCTTCCTCCTCCTTGCTCCAGGTCTGGGCCTCGGCAAACAGTGCCTCCCAAGACCCCGTTAAGATCGCGGCATCACATTGTGGTTGATGGGTACTCATATTCAGCCTGAAGACATTATCGATGTAAGGTGTCTTCGATATCGGGCGATGTCGCCTGCATATGCATACCAAGCACAGGATATCGTTGGGCCATCTTCTGTTTCATCTTCCACGCAACCGTCCGATAGGACCAATGGCCCTTCACTCCGGAACGAAGCTTGGCGATATACTCTGCCTCGGCAAAATCCATCTTGAACAGGCACCGAACTTTAAAACCAAATGGGATCGCATAGAGCGACGCCTCCTGGTCCCGCTTCTTGAGCAACTCAATGTCGTGACGCACCGCATCCATAGCCTGGCGGTACTCGCGGTCCAACCCTGCTGCGACAAGGGGCGTCGGAACCTCGTACCCGTGAAGGGTCGTGAAATTCTGCTGAACCTGTTGGCATCGCCGATGACGATGGAGATCGCGCCAAGCACCGATGTCCATCAGCACATCGAAAACAAAGGCATAGCCGCTTCGAAATTCTTTGACCAGTTCATCATACGGTCCTCGCTGCTTTGTCGCCACGTCGAGGGTGTCTTGCTTTTGCTTTTCGGACCACTCCCGAACCACCGCCAAAATGTTTCGATACGGAGCATGTGTGACACGGTACAGCAACGTCGCGACGATTTCGTCCAGAGGGTCATGCGCCTCGATCAATTCGACGGATTCTACCGCATCCCAATTTTCCGGTTGGTCGAGCCCTGTTCCGCGCAACGCTTCTTTCGCATAGCGCGCCATATCCGAATAGACCGACTCTTGATAAACATTCTCCCTTGCATGACGAGCCAATGTAGGAGCCAACGGATCGGCCGTTACACCGGTCTGGCCGCAGAGTTCATTCCAGATATTGACAGGAGGACGCCCGCATGCGTCCTTTAACTCCTCGCCGATAGCGCGTAACTCCGTCAATCTTGAAGATAAGAGACGTGTAATCTGTTTTTCCAACGTGCGGATGCTCACCACCTGGCCCACATTCGTTTTGGCCGCAAGCGGGAGGAGATAGCGAGTCGCATCGAACGCGCGAGCGGCGATCGTCCGCTGGTAATCAGCAGGCTTCATCGATTCCGGCCGTGGTTCCTGTTCGGAAAGATAGGAGATCAACGGATCATGCAGAAGTCGATAAACTTCCGATAGACTGCGGAGAATGCCTTCATAAACCGCTTCCGTTTCACTGCCACGGATGTGCCCTGGTATAAACCATCGGCTCGATGCGAAGTTTTGATAGCGGCTTGATTTGGCTTGCCCGTCCCATAGCGGCTCATCTTCCAATCGGATCGCGGCCAGTTCCGATATCTCTTCGAAACAGATAATGACATGTCCGAGGTCGGCAATAGACGCATGGCCGTAATCAAAATAAAACTGCTCCCAAAACTTCTCTGACGAGTGCCCATGCACCCAAGCGATACTCCGTTCGATCGAATCAGGCGATCGGCTATAGCGAGCCAGCGCGTAGGCTGACTTCTCCGGTGGCATGGGCCCGATCGCCACCACACGGCGGCCCGACTGATCTTGATTCATATAACACCTATCTCTAGAGCTGGACGTATAACAGGGGCACTATATCGCCACCGACCCACAGGCGCAAGAACGACTCTCTCGACAGATACGCTCTTATCCAAGATTGTGTCTGCCTGTGAATATATTCGTTGACTTGCCGGAGAACGCGCCGTTCCGCTATAGTCCGCCGCGATGGTGTGTGCCGGCTATCGATGAGGGGACCGTTCGCCATGGATATCATCAAGGGGATCAGAGGGGTCAAAGATATTCTCCCGGAAGAAACCTCTCGTTGGCGATTCATCGAAGAAACCGCACGGCGATGGGCCACCCTGTATGGATTTCATGAAATTCGCGTCCCCATTTTTGAGGTGACGACTCTCTTTGCGCGCAGTATCGGAGCATCGACCGATATCGTTGAAAAAGAAATGTATACCTTCCAAGATCGGGACGGAACATCACTGACTCTACGTCCTGAAGGGACTGCCGGAACGGTTCGGGCCTACATCGAACATAACCGTGCAGCCGATCCCGTCCCTCAAAAGTATTTTTATTCAGGGCCTATGTTTCGTCATGAACGACCACAAGCCGGTCGGCTTCGCCAATTCAACCAATTTGGAGTTGAGTTTTTCGGTACTGCGGACCCGCGTGCCGACGTTGAAGTTATGGCTTTATTGTGGAGAATGCTCTCAGACTTGAAGCTCCCGGCTCTCACATTGGAAGTCAACAATCTCGGGTCGGGCCCTGATCGGGAGATCTATCGCCCTCTTCTTGTCACGTATCTTCGTCAGATCCATGAAGAGCTCTGTGGGAACTGCCGACGCCGGCTTGAAACAAATCCTCTTCGTGTTTTGGACTGTAAAGTTGCCACATGCCGGTCCGCCACAGAAGCTGCTCCTCGTCTTGCGGACTCGCTCTCCGAAGACGCTCGTAGCTACTTCACCGCGGTCTTAACCGGTCTTGATGCAATAGGTATCCCCTATCACGTCAATCACCGGCTTGTCCGAGGCCTTGATTATTACTGTCTTACGACGTTCGAAGTGACCTCAACACATCTCGGCGCACAAAATGCCGTCGGCGCAGGGGGTCGTTATGACGGCCTTGTTCACATGCTTGGGGGCCCTTCGACACCTGCCGTCGGTTTTGCCGTCGGACTGGAAAGAATGGCACTCATGCTTGACCAACAAGCCATGACATCGACGATTCAGTCTCTCACTGTTTATGTAGCAGGATTCGGTCCTTGCGGTTCTACCTCAGGGTTTTCAGTTCTAGACCAACTACGAGTCGCCGGTATTTCAGCGGCATCCGACTATCGATCAAGTTCCTTAAAGTCCCATTTACGTCAGGCGGATCGATTGAAGGCGAGATTTACTCTCATTCTTGGTGACGATGAGGTTGAAAAAGGAATCGGCCTCCTCCGCGATATGAATACAAAAGATCAACACGATATAGATTTGACCCATCTCATACCAAGGATTTCCTCCCTTCTCCAAGCCTCCTGACCGACCCATTCCCCGTTGACTTTTATCCCTAAACTCCTTACCTTGCCATCCACAGGCAAGTATCTAATCTATTAAATTTTCTTAAGAAACTTTGTGAATTCATCTATTACCAATAAGGTGGGAATACTCCTTGCTCTCCCTCCTTCTCATGAAAGCGCGACGATAGTCCATGGGCTTGCTCAAGCCGCGCTCACCGGCGGACATGATGTGTATCTCTACCTGATCGACGAAGGTGTCAAAAACTTGCACTCTCCCCTCTATCAGCAATTGGCCAGGTCTGGGGTTAAGACTTTTGCCTGCGCGTATGGTTGTCAGCAGCACCATGTCCCGACAGCAGATCTTGATTCCTCTGTTTCACTTTCTGGTCTCGTCGTTCTTTCAAATATTATTGACGCGTGTGATCCGTTTTTATCCTTTACATAACGGTACGTTACGCATGTCAAAAACAATAGCTGTTGTCATTCAAGAAGATCCACGAACGACTCATCGACCGGTTGAGGCGCTTCGTATCGCACTCGGTCTTGTTGCAGGTACTCACGTGACGACTGTGGTTCTTCTTGGTGAGGCGAATCGGCTTTTACATGATGATGTGGACGATATCGTTGACGGTGACATATTGGAGAAATATCTCCCTTCCGTCCGACATCTTGAGCTGCCGTTCGTACTACAGATAGAAGCAGATACATCATATATTTCTACTGATTTTTCAGTAACCTATAAGAATGATACTGAAATCCGTTCTATCCTTCACTCTGTGGACCGAACGATCGTATTTTAGGCTCAAGCGTGATCTCTCTATGAAATCGACAGATTTATACATCCTTCGTCGAAACGCAACGGATCTTTCTCCTGCATTATTCACTGCAAATGATTGTGGATCACCCGATGGTGCTGTCGTAGTGATGTCATCACCACGTGGGTTAACGCAATCCGACTCAGCTGAATGTCATGATGCGTTGTCCTATTCAAAATTGTTGGAACTGGTCCTTACGGCAAGACATATCATTGTTCTCTAATTCTTCTTATTGTGTTTTAGAAAGAAAGATCGTCGTAGGAGTAGAAAGAGTCGTAGCACTGTGAATTGTGGGGAATAGGCAGATCATATTGATGAACAACGAAAAAATATCCTTTATTAGGCGGGTATAAGGTTGTGGATAAGTTCTGGGTGAACTGAGAGTGTAACATGGGGGTGTTGTGGATAGGTGGACAGAGGAAACCCCAAACTCGACAAGACTAGAAGAGACATGATAATCAGCAGACGGGGAAACGGGGAAAATCACCCCCTAATGACAAGTTATCCACAGATGTGCATAATCCTGTGTATAAAGGTTCTTCTGGAATATGAGTGTTGATACGGTCTGGAAAGAAGCACTGCAATATATTGAGGGAAGAGTTCCTCGGCAGGTATATGACACGTGGTTTATCCCGACAAAGCTCGATCGTATTGAAAACTCGACTGCTCACATCGGCGTACCGAATAAATTTTTTGGCGAATGGCTTCAAAAGCATTATTCACCGTTATTGACGGAGGCAGTTTCTACGGCGAGGGGTGGGGGAGATGTGTCCGTGATGTTTGTAGTCGTGAACAGTCCTTCGACGCTGAGTCAGCAGGATCCTCATCCAGGTACGGTAACTGCCCGAGCTGCGGAGCCGCCGAAGACACGTCGTGGTATACAGCTGAATCCGAAATACATATTCAGGAATTTCGTGGTTGGAGCAGGTAATCAGTTTGCACATGCCGCATGCATGGCTGTGGCGGAGCAACCAGGTAAGGCCTACAATCCTCTCTTTATCTACGGCGGGGTAGGCTTGGGAAAAACACACCTTCTGAATGCCATTGGAAATTATGTGGCGGAGAAAACAGATCTTCGCATTGCCTATTTAACCACAGAGCAATTTACCAACGAGGTTATTAATTCGATCCGCTATGACAAAATGATGGACTTAAGAAAGCGGTATCGACACATCGACATGCTCATGATCGATGATATTCAATTCCTTATCGGGAAAGAGCGGACCCAGGAGGAGTTTTTCCATACGTTTAATTCTTTGTATGAAGGGCATAAACAAATCGTTCTCTCCAGCGACAGATTTCCCAAAGACATGCCTGGTATGGAAGAACGTCTTCGATCACGATTCGAATGGGGATTGATTGCGGATTTACAGCCCCCCGATGTCGAAACGCGGATCGCGATTTTGCGAAAGAAATCAGAAGATGAGGGCGTTGCGCTTCCGGAAGACGTGATTCAATTTCTCGCCAATACCATGAAGAGTAATATCCGCGAACTTGAGGGGAGTTTGGTGCGATTGGGAGCCTATGCATCATTGACCGGCCAGGCCATCACGCTGGAGATGGCAAAGACCGTCCTTCGCGATTTGATAGGAGACAAGAAAAAGATCGTCGCCATCGACGATATTCAAGAAGCCGTATGCACACAGTTCCATGTGAAATTATCGGAGCTCAAGTCACGTCGGCGAAGTAAAACCTTGGTACATCCACGGCAAATAGCGATGTATTTATGTCGTGAACTCACGGATGCATCGTATCCTGAAATCGGTCGACAGTTCGGCGGTAAAGATCACACCACGATCATTCATGCCTGCAGGCAGGTCGCAAAAGCAAAAGAGAGCGATGCGGCATTAGATACAACGATAGAAGCCCTGAAAGAACAAATTCTCAGATGCTAAGGGCCTTTGAGGAGATCACACAATGAAGGTACGAATTACACGGGACGAGTTGCTGACGGGACTTCAACGTGTGCAAGGCGTGGTCGAGAAGCGGAACACCATGCCTATTCTGTCCAATATTCTTTTGGAGGCGAAACCGGACGGAGCCGAAATCGTCGCAACGGACCTCGAAATCGGGATGCGAGGTCTCTATAAAGCGACGGTTGTTGAGACGGGAGGCGTGACCATTTCCGCCCGCAAACTGTTTGAGATCATCAAGGAACTTCCGCCCGGTGAGATAGAGTTGTCGGCAGGCGACAATAACTGGACGACGATTCGAGCCGGAAAAAGCCAGTTTAAAATCGTGGGTCTTCCGAGTGCGGACTATCCTGCATTGCCGGCTATCGAACGTGAAGGACTGACACCACTGTCGGGAGACGGTTTGTTGGAACTCATCAGAAAGACGCTGTTTGCCGCGGGTGATAACGACGCTCGGTATATCCTGAACGGTCTTCTGGTCACGCTTGTCAACACGGACAAGAAGACGGCGCTTCGCTTGGTCGGCACGGACGGCCACCGGTTGGCCGTCGCGGAGCAGGAAGTCGGGAAAGCAGAACTGAAGGGGGGGCCACAGGAAATCAAGGCGATCATCCCCAAAAAAGCCGCGCAAGAAATGCGGCGTTTATTGGAAGAACGGGGAGATAACGAGCCGCTCATCGGATTTGCTAAAAACTTGATGATCTTTCGAAAAAGCGGGCTTCTTCTGACATCGCGTCTGATGGAAGGGAACTACCCGAATTACCAGCAAGTGATTCCCAAAGAAGGCGGCAAACGGATCAGTGTGAACCGGCAGGAGCTTGAAAGCGCCTTGCGACGTGTGTCGGTCTTGTCCAAAGAGAAGGCCAGTGCGGTCAAAGTCTCGTTTGTACCCGGCAAAATGACGCTCTTTTCCAGTAGTCCGGACTACGGAGAAGCCATCGAGGAAATTCCCGCTTCCTATGAAGGAGAGACACTCAGCTCCGGATTCAACGCGCGATACCTCTTAGACGTCTTCAGCGTGATGGATGGAGAGAAGGTGTCGTTGCAAATGGATACACCGCTGAGTCCCTGTTTGGTCCAGGAGTCGGAGAGCCCTGGATTCAAATGTGTCGTTATGCCGATCAAGATTTAATATGTGAGGGGTGATCGGTGGCGAAAGAAGAGTCCGGTCTCATGCGCCAGTCGTTCCCGATCACCCCTCACCTGTCACTTATCACCGAATCGTAGGAGCAGGATGGCCCCCAACGACACGTCTGCCAATTCCATGAACGATAGCTACAGCGCGGATCAAATCAAGGTGCTGGAAGGCCTTGATGCGGTCCGAAAACGCCCGGCGATGTATATCGGAAGCACCGGCGTCGACGGGCTCCACCACCTTGTGTATGAAGTCGTGGACAACAGCGTCGATGAACATATGGCCGGATTCGGTGAGTCGATCGACGTCACGATTCACATCGATGGAAGTATCACCGTCGTTGATAACGGCCGTGGTATCCCGACCGGCATGCATCCCACGCAACACAAATCTGCGGCCGAAGTGGCATTGACCGTGTTACACGCCGGAGGGAAGTTCGAGCAAGGAGCCTACACCGTATCAGGGGGCCTCCATGGAGTCGGTATTTCAGTGGTGAACGCCTTGTCGGAATGGCTCGAGCTCGAGATCTGGCAAAACGGACAGGTATTCGAACAACGGTATGAGCGCGGAAAGCCGGACGCATCACTCAAGAATACGGGTGTCACGAAGCGCCGCGGGACGAAGGTACGATTCAAACCGGACGGCCAGATTTTTGAGACCTTGGAATTCAGCTTCGATGTGTTGGCTCAGCGGCTGCGCGAACTCGCCTTTTTGAATAAAGGGCTCTCCATTATCCTGAAGGACGAGAGAAAAGAGCCGTTCAAGGAACAATGCTTCTTCTACAAGGGCGGCATTGTTTCCTTCGTCGATCATTTAAGCGAAGCGAAGACACCACTGCATAAACCGATTTATATCACTGCCGAGAAGACGGACATGATTCTGGAGGTCGCGCTCCAGTATAACGACGGATATGCCGAAAATCTTTTCTCGTTTGCGAATAATATCAATACGAAAGAGGGAGGTACGCATCTCGTCGGGTTCAAGGCTGCCCTCACCAGGACCATCAATACCTACGCCAATGCCAACGATCTCTTGAAGAAAGAAACGGATTCACTGACGGGCGACGACGTCCGTGAAGGACTTACCGCCGTCGTGAGCGTCAAGGTCCGGAATCCTCAGTTCGAGGGACAAACGAAAGCGAAGCTTGGCAACAGCGACGTCAAGGGCGTGGTCGAGACCGCGGTCAACGAGAAGCTCGGTGCCTATTTTGAGGAACATCCCGCGGTTGCGAAGAAAATCATCGGGAAAGCCATCGATGCCGCACGTGCGCGAGAAGCGGCCCGTAAAGCGAAAGATCTCATCCGGCGCAAGAGCGCGCTCGACGGCGGATCACTGCCCGGAAAACTGGCCGATTGTTCGGAGAAAGACCCTGCCCTTAGCGAACTGTATATCGTGGAAGGAGATTCGGCCGGCGGATCGGCAAAGCAGGGACGGGACCGCAAATTTCAGGCGATTCTCCCGTTGAAGGGCAAGATTCTCAACGTAGAAAAAGCGCGGTTCGATAAAATGCTGACGAGCGACGAAATACGCACGCTCATCATGGCCTTGGGGACCGGCATCGGGCGCAAACGGGAAGAAGGCGACAAGACCGATAAAGCCGACAAAGACACATTCGATATCGCAAAAGCGCGCTACCATAAAATCATCCTGATGACCGACGCCGATGTGGACGGAAGTCACATCCGTACCTTGTTGCTCACGTTCTTTTTCAGACAAATGCCGGAACTGATCGAACGCGGTTACATGTATATTGCCCAGCCGCCTTTGTTTAAAGTGAAGAAGGGCAAGGCCGAGCGGTATCTTAAGGACGAAGGAGCGCTCAATGACCATTTGGCCGACCTGGCCGTCGAGGATGTGGAGTTGTATACGGAAGGTGCGCAGGAATATGTCACCGGTCGCCGCCTCCTGCCTCTGCTGAAGAAGATGATCGCCTTTGAAACACTACTGACCAGACTCAGTAAGAAACCGCAGGAAGCCGCAATACTGCGTGCCTTTTTGGATGTGCCCGGGCTTGACCGCGAGATGCTCAAGGATCGGCAGGTTCTGACCGGGGCAGTGGAGCAGGTCACGAGCACGCTCACACGGTTGTGGCCGAAGTTGGATCCGGTCGTCGAGATTCTTCCTGATGAAGAGCATCAGTCGAACAGGGTTTCCTGCCGGCTTCAGGCGAACGGTGTCCTCCACCAAGTGGATATCACGCATGAACTGGTGGGTTCCGCAGATTTTCGAGAACTTCAGAAGCTGGGACCTTCGGCGATCGGGCTCGGACATCCTCCGTACAAGCTTAAGGCTAAGGGTGAAGATCTTCAGCTGCTATCTACGGCCGATGTGGTGAGGGCGATTCTTGATCTGGGGAAACAAGGACTCAGCATTCAACGGTATAAAGGTCTTGGTGAAATGAATCCGGCTCAGTTGTGGGAAACGACCATGGATCCGGAGAAACGCACATTGTTGAAAGTCCAACTGGAAGATGTGACGGGCGTCGATGAGATTTTTACCATTTTGATGGGCGATGAGGTTGAGCCTCGGCGCAACTTCATTCAGACACACGCGCTTGAGGTCAGGAATCTTGACGTCTAGCGTGATTCGGCGATCGTATATCGCAGGAAGATTCGAAACCGTCTCTTGTGTGTCACGTTTCACCCGCCTTCGCAGGTAGCTACGGCCGGGAAGTCACGGAGCTCCACGAAGAACGATTAACGAGGAAACATGCCTCCTGATGAACGCTTAGAATATATCGCTATCGAAGACGAGATGAAGTCGTCCTACTTGGATTACGCGATGAGCGTGATCGTCGGACGAGCCCTTCCGGACGTCCGAGACGGTCTCAAGCCGGTCCATCGGCGTATTCTGTTCGGGATGAATGAGATGGGGTTGGCGTCCAATCGGGCGTACAGGAAATCCGCCAAGATCGTCGGCGAAATCATGGGGAATTACCATCCCCACGGGGATTCGGCGATTTACGATACACTTGTCCGGATGGCGCAGGACTTTAACATGCGCTATCTCTTGGTGGACGGCCAAGGGAACTATGGTTCGATGGACGGCGATTCCCCGGCAGCCATGCGGTATACGGAAGCGCGCATGACGAAGCTTGCCGAAGACATGCTGGAAGACATCGACAAAGAAACGGTCGACTTCGGTCCCAACTACGATGACTCGCTCGAAGAGCCCCTTGTCCTTCCCACCAAAGTACCTAACCTGTTGGTCAACGGCGCCGGGGGGATCGCCGTCGGCTATGCGACCAACATCCCCACACACAATATCGGCGAGGTCATCGACGGACTTCTCTTGTTGCTGGAGAATCCTGACTCCACGATCGCGCAGCTGATGACCAAAATCCCGGGTCCGGACTTTCCGACGGCCGGCTTTATCTACGGCTTCGGCGGAATCAAAGAGGCCTACGAGACCGGCCGAGGTCTCATCAAAGTCAGAGCCAAGGTCGTAATCGAAACCGATCCTACGACGGATCGTGAGCGGTTGATCGTCACGGAAGTCCCCTACCAAGTCAACAAAGCCAAGCTGATCGAGAAAATCGCGGAATTGGTTCAAGACGACCGTATCAAAGGCATCTCGGATCTTCGAGACGAATCGTCGGACCGTGAAGGTGTCCGCGTCATCATCGAATTGAAGCGCAATGAAATCCCGCTGGTGGTGTTGAACAATCTCTACAAGAATACCCAGTTGGAATCGACATTCGGCGTCATCATGCTCGCATTGGTGAACAATCGGCCTGAAGTGCTCAATCTGAAGCAAATCCTAGGGTATTTCCTTGACCACCGTCGGGAGGTCGTTGTTCGTCGAACGGCCTTTGAATTGAGAAAAGCGGAAGAACGGGCGCATATCCTCGAGGGCCTGAAGATCGCGCTGGACAACCTCGATGCGGTCATCACCCTCATCCGTCGATCGCAATCACC
>JAOUPN010000146.1 GCA_029879905.1 Nitrospira sp.
TCCGGGGATACGCTGGATGACTCCATGCCGGTTCTCCAAGAACCGTAGCACCTGTTTGTGGACGGATTCTCCTTGGTAGCGTATCGTGACTCGCGCGAATTGGTCGTCGAATGCTACGTAGAGGATACTTGTCATGACGGCGCCGGCAAAGGTCATGTTCTCGTCCTTCATGCGGTATTCCGTGATGTGGGTTCCGGAACGGATGACTGCAAGATCTTGGCGGGTCGCTAAGGCGGTTCCCCAGGAGATGTTCTGAAATCCCTTGGGGTCATTGTTCATCGGAACGGCACAGAGTGATTCCGGAGGTCGTATCAACCCAAGCAGCAAAAGAGGGAGAAGGCTCCAGAGGAACGACAAAGCAGGTTGTCTCATAGTCTATGTCAGAAGTGCGACGGACGACCTTGTGCCCACGCTACCATGCGAGGGGAATGAACGCAACGCAACGCTGATACAGGGACGTTTCTTGAGAATCACATGGCGCTGTCTTATAATGCGCGCGTTTCTTCGCAGTAGCCCGGTCGGCGATTCCGTCGAACGGTAGTCAAAAGGACGGCACCCATGATTGAAAGTGATAGCTTTGTGCAGTCATTACAGGATCTCGGGGTGAACTTCTTTACCGGAGTGCCCGATTCGATTTTGGGTGGAATTATTGCGGCGCTGATGACCCGCAGAGTGTATACCCCTGCGGTCCGTGAGGACGAAGCCGTGGGTATGGCGGCGGGTGCCTACATGGCCGGAAAGATGCCGGCGGTGTTGATGCAAAACTCCGGGTTGGGAACCTCTCTCAATACGCTGATCTCATTGAATATGATCTATCGGCAACCGTGCATTCTCATCGTGTCGTGGCGGGGGCAGGGGGGGAAGGATGCGCCGGAGCATCTCGTGATGGGTGACGTCATGCCCCGGTTTCTCGATACGATGAACATTCCGCATCGAACCCTGACCGAGAATACCGCAAACGAAGATTTGAAATGGGTGGCGGAGACCTACAAGGCACGGCAGATTCCTGTCGCCTTGATTATTACCAAGGGCGTCGTGAAAGGATTGCACCCGTAACGATGTGACGCGTGAGGGTGATGAGTGAAGGTGTGGAATGGCCTTCATCACGACTGCAGTCGCGCGTATCCCTGATCGCATGGCACTCATCACCGGGAGTCGAACATGAGACCTGAAGAAGGCACCTTGATCAGTCGGGCACAGGCCATGGCGGCGATCCTTGAGTTGTTGACGGACCAGCCGGTCATCGTCTGCAACGGGTTCCCCTCACGGGAAGCCCAAAAGATCGCAGACCGTCCGACCCATTTCTACATGATCGGGTCGATGGGCAACGCACCGGCTATTGCGCTGGGAGTGGCGTTGGCCAAACCGAACAAGCAAGTTGTGACGTTTGACGGCGACGGCAATGTGTTGATGGGGATGGGGACTCTGGCAACGGTCGGCGCGCTCAAACCGAAGAATTTCATTCATGTGGTCTTCGACAACGAAGTGTACGGGACGACCGGTAATCAGCCGACGATTTCCAATGTTGTGCCGTTGGAAAAGGTGGCGAAGGCGGCAGGCTATGTGAATGTCGTCCGTGTGCTGGACCGTGAGGATCTTATCTACGAGTTCAAGGATTTGCTGAAGCAAGACGGCCCCAGTATGCTGCTGATCAAGGTTAATGAATTTCAAGAGGACGCGGAGCGAATTTTGCTCGACCCGCCGGATTTGACGAAACGGTTTATGAACGCCATTAAATAGGTTAGGGGTAAGGAGTTAGGGGTGAAAAGTTTTCGAGTGAGTGTGCCGCAGATTCCCATTCTCCTCACCCCTTACCCTTTACTCCTTACGGTGCAATCATGATGCTATTAAATCCTGGTCCGGTGAATGTCAGTGAGCGTGTACGACAGGCGTTGCTGCACCCTGATATTTGCCATCGCGAGTCGGAGTTTACGGAACTGCTTCACCGTATCCAATCCAAGTTGCTGAAAGCCTTTGTGCCGGGGGCGGAGTCGGAATACGTGGCGGTGGTCATTACCGGATCCGGCACGGCCGCCGTCGAGGCCGCACTGATGTCGTCGGTTCCTCATGGCCGGCGTATGCTTATCCTCAACAATGGGGTATACGGCGAACGGATGTCCCAGATCATCGGACTTCATCGGTTGGGTGTGAACGAGTTGAAATATGAGTGGACGACCAGACCGGACCCCGACAAACTTTTGTTGGCACTTCGGCAACATCAGGAAGTGCATGCGGTGGCGATGGTCCACCATGAAACGACGACCGGGCTGATCAACCCCGTTCAAGAGATCGCCGATATCGTCGATAGTCAGAACCGCGTGTTCGTGCTCGATGCGGTCAGTGCCCTGGCCGGTGAAGCAATCGATATTTCGAAATCGCATATCTATATGGTGGTGGGTACATCGGGAAAATGTATTCAGGGTTTTCCCGGCGTCTCGTTCTTGCTGGTACGGAAAGGTTTCGTCGAGAAAATGCGGGCCTACCCCAAGCGGTCCTGGTATCTCCACCTCACGCACTATATCGATAATGAGGGGCGAGGCATGGTGCCATTCACTCCGGCGGTGCAGGTGTATTACGCGTTCAACGAGGCGCTGGACGAGTTGCTTGAAGAAGGCGTGGCGAACCGCGCGCAACGGTACAAGAAGATGGCGTCCGTCATCCGCACCCGGATGGCCAAACTGGGCGTCAAAGCCGTTCTCCCGCCGGATCGTCAGTCGAACACCATCACCGCGTATTACCTGCCGGAGGGTGTGTCCTACCCGACGCTGCATGATCGGTTAAAGGCCAACGGTTATGTTATCTATGCCGGTCAAGGCAATCTGGAAAACAAGATCTTCCGCGTCGCCAACATGGGCGCATTGACCGAAGCGCAGTTCAACGGATTTCTCGATGCGTTTGAACAGGCGTGTAGGCCCGCATGAAAGCCGTAATCCTCGCAGCCGGTGTCGGTAAGCGGCTGTGGCAGCTCACCCAACATCACCCGAAATGTTTGATCGAAATCGGCGGGCGCTCGCTGTTGCACCGTTATTTGGATACATTGGCTGGTCTTGGCATCAGACGGGCCGATATTGTGGTGGGTTATAAACAGGAGATGATTCGCGAGGCAGTCGAGCGCAATTCTTGCGGGGTGAAGGTGGAGTTCCTGGTAAACGAGGAATTTCACAGGGGCAGTATTTCTTCACTCTGGATCGCCCGCGCGGCTCTCGACGACGACGTGATCGTGATGGATGCCGATGTGCTGTTTCATCGTGACATTTTGAAGCGGCTGGTTGAGTCGTCGCATGACAATGCGTTGCTGATGGATGAGACTGTCAGGCAAACCGGCGAAGAATGCATGGTCGTTGTGGCGGGGGGACGTGTCATCGCCCTGTCGAAGAAGATGCCGGATCGGTACGATTACGCCGGCGAAGGGGTGGGATTTCTGCGGGTGCGGCATGCCGATACGCCTCACTTGGTCGCCTCGATCAGCTCTCATATCGATCAAGGGTCGTGGAACATGGAGTATGAAGACGCCTTGCTTCGGTTCTTTCAGACGGTCAAGGTCGGCCATGAGAAGATCGGTGGGTTGCCGTGGACGGAGATCGATTTTGTCGAAGACGTAAAAAAGGCTGAAATGGATGTTTTGCCGAAACTGTGAGAAAGTCGTATCTGCCGGTGCGTAGCTCAAATTCGGTCGCGACTCCTGAGATGAACGAGAGCATCCTTCAGAAGCGAGCTGAAATCCAAGGATTGGCCACGGCCATTCTGCTGCCGTCGGTCGATCTGTTCGGCGGATCAACCGGAAGTCGAACGGATTTGGTCGGACCCCTGACGAGTATCGTCGGAGTGGGGCTGTTCCAACGCACGGTGCTCACGTTACAGCGGGCAGGCATACGTCAGTTGATCGTGTTTGCCGGTCCGGAGGAAGATCAGCTTAAGCAGGCCTTGGGAAGCGGTCCACGTCTCACAATTCCTGTCCGGTGGATGCCCATCCGTGAGTTCCCGCTTGACGATCCCCGAACGTGGGAATTCCTTGCAGCGGAAGTTCGTGGCTTTGCGCTGCTGGCAAGCGTCAATGCGGTGTTTTCACGGACGTTGATCGAACAGTTACGACGCGAAGTTCAGGGTGGTGAGGCGATTGTCGTGGCGCAGGAGGGGGCAAGGCGAGTCGGAGGCCCGACGGCAGGTGGGTTGCGTTTGAAGGTATCTGCGGATCGGCTCATAGCGTTTGCTTCGGCGAATTGTGATGACTCTGTTCCGGCTGCCGCCGATATCGCCGTCTTGCCGGCGAGTCTTATGAACGTTTCAACCCGTACGTTGGACGACGACGGCCGATTGCCGGTCCGTCGTTGGCTTGAACATGCGGCGACAGACGGTCATGTGCGCGTCTTGACGACGGAAGAGAAACGGGGCACATGGTATCAAGAGGTGCGGATGGCATCTGATGTGCCGGTGGCCGAGAAGAAGCTCTTTAACTCGCTGAAGGGCGAGGCGGAGGGCTTCGTCGATCGGTACTTTAATCGAAAATTGTCGCGGTGGTTTACACGGATCTTCCTTGCCGCCGGATTCTCGCCCAATACCGTGACGGTTGTTGCCGCACTGATCGGGTTCGCGTCCGCCGCGGGTTTTGCTCTGGGAACCTATACGGCCGGCATTGCAGCAGCATTGGTGTTTCAGTTGGCGGCTGTCATCGATTGCTGCGACGGGGAGGTGGCTCGTCTCACGTTCACCGAATCCCCGTTCGGCGCCTGGCTCGATATCGCGATGGATAATATCGTACATATGGCGATCTTCGCCGGCATTGCCGCAGGACTCTATATGGCGCAGGTCGGAGAGTCGGGTGCCTGGAGGACGTTGGCCTTCGGAGCTGTTGCGGTATTGGGAAACGGCTTGTCGTTCTTGTTGGTGGAGCGGACACGGAAGATCAAGGCGACAAACAGGTGGCGTACTCCGGAGCATGCGGCATGGGCGGATTTCATGCTGAAGAATGTCGCCAGCCGGGATTTCTCGGTGTTCCTGGTGCTGTTCGCGGTGTTCGGCATGCTCCACTGGTTTCTTTTGTTTGCCGCCTTCGGTGCACTGATTTTTGCCGGTGTCATGGTATGGGTCGTTCGTCCCTCTGCCGTCACCGCCACAACCTCATAAGCTTGTAACGACGCGTGCTTCGCTATTTCCTACTGGCCATCGGTCTTACCGTTCTCGGCCTGCTTATCTGGCACATCGGGCCCGGCAATATCTATGAGGCAGCCGCCAAACTGGGGCCTGCGGCCCTGCTCGTCATCCTGATTCCGTCCCTCATCATGTACATCGTTGAGGCCTATGGATGGAAGATCGTACTTGGACGATTCGCAGACGTGGTGCCGTTTTGGCGGTTGTTGGCCATCAGAACTGCCGGTGAAGTCGTCAACATGACGACTCCGACGGCATATTTGGGCGGAGAACCGCTGAAAGCCTATCTCCTCAAAAAGTACAACGTGCCGATGGCGGAGGGTGCCACATCCGTCGTGATTGCCAAGACGACCATGACGATCGCCGAGGTGTTGTATATCCTCGTCGGTATCGCGCTGGGGCTGTTACTGCTGGGTACGGGAAGTTCGGTCGGGCAAACAGTGACGGCCACGCTCCTGAGTGTGGGGTTGCTGGTCTGTTCGATTGCCGGGTTTGTGTATATCCAGCGTCGCGGCCTGTTTGCCTCGATTCTCGGCCTTGTCAGGAAGATGGGGTTACGGATCGGTGTTCTCGAATCACAGGAGGAACATCTGCTGTCGATCGATCGGACGATTCAGGATTACTATCAGCATCATCAGGGGGCGTTCTATGCCTCAATCATCGTGTATTTTTTCGGCTGGGTGGCCGAATCCGTAGAAGTGTACGTCATCCTCCATTTTCTCGGAGGGCCGACCAGCATCCTGTCGGCGTTCTCGATCGGGGCACTTGCGGTGTTCATTAAAGGGGGAAGCTTCTTCATCCCTGGAAGCTTAGGGGCCCAAGACGGGGGAAATGTATTGCTGTTGCAGGCGTTCGGCTACAGTGATGTCACCGGTCTGGCGTTTGCCCTGTTGCGCCGGTTTCGCGAATTGGTGTGGATCGGTATCGGTCTGCTCTGTTTAGCGATGGTTGGAAAAGGTGCGAAGACGGAAGAAGCCTTGCGGCAAGAGAGAGAAGACGATCGTCCTACTGTTTGAGGGCCTGTAAACGTTCCAACATGCGATCCCACACAAACAGGTGGAGCCGGAGATTCGCCGCTCGGTCCACTTTCCCGAATTGAATGCCGACTCGGTTTCCGTGTATCCATCGAATCTCGGCCCGTTCAATCGGCAGCGATTCTTCTTCATCAGGCAAGAGTAGCCGCACTGAGAGCGTCGTGGTTTCAGGGATGGCGCCGGTGCATTCGATCGAGCATCCGAACACCGAAAGATCGGTCACTTTCCCTTCGCCGATCGTGGCCGCGTCGGAAAACATGGCCGGATAGGTTATGGGAAGCGGGAGCCGGTAATGCTCGCGGATATAGGGGCGCGTCGGTTCCATGGGTTCTGAGTCTACTCGACCGACCGTTCGGAGATGAATCCCTCTTTCGCGGGGAACATTCTGGGACATAGCCGGCCTGGATTTTTCTATCAGAACGCATCTCCGGGCAAGGCGAACTTGTATCCCAAGCAGACCGGCCAAAAATTGGAGAGGGTTCCGGCTCCGAGTCAGGCTGAATAGGGAACAGGGGAGGTTTCACGTACGAGACCGACGATACGCTCCAGCATGAGGTCCCATATGAAGCAATGCAGGCGGAGATCGGCGGCCGGCTCAATGCGAATAAATTCCAGCCCCATGGTCCGTCCATCAGCCCATCGCACAGCCGCGACGTCGATCGACAAGGCCGCATGCTGGTCGGGCAAGAGCAGCCGTACGGAGAGAGGGCCTTCCGTCATGATAATCGTGGGACATTCGACTGTGCAGCCGAAAGGCGTGAGGTTAGTGACCTGCCCTTCGCCGATTGCAATGTTGTCGTTGAACAGTATCGGAATGGCGGCGGCAAGAGGGATGCGGTGTTGGACACGTCGATAAATCGGAAGAGCTGCCGTCATCGTCATGGGACACAGCCTAGCGCTGAGTCCCAGTGGCTGCCTATTCCCCGTTCGGGGGAAGTGGCAAAGTACTCTTTCCACTTATAGATGTATGCTGATTTTCCGTTACCTGAGAGCGCCTACGTGCTCATCCTGTCGAGCCGGCAATGGGAGGGGAGGGATACGTTTCAGCGCTTTCTTCTTCCATTGGCGTTTAATCAAGGACCCCAGTACGAGGATATAGGTATGGCTTGGGAGCGTGATGTCCTGTGAGAGTTGTTCCAGTAGCGTCTCGTTTTTTGTCTCCTCGCGCCACTCGTACCACCGATAATGAGGGATAACGGCCAGCACATAGGCGGGGACATTCGCCATGACCCGCACCTGCTTCCGCACGAGATAGGCCTCTTCGACTTCCGGAAAGGCGGAGAGTTCATGTGCGAGCTCACGGGCTTCCTCACGTGACAGGTCGTGGGGAAGGAACACCTCGTCCGGGGTGATGTGCCGCCGTTCCTCTTCCGCTTTCGTAAGCAGTTCACGGCGCTCCATGGCCCGTTTGCGATAGACGGCGGCTTCCTCATGCTGCCCCGTGCGGACGAGAAACTCTTCCGCTAATGCGGCAGCCGACAGAAACGCATCGTGGTCTATTGCGACCGCCTGTTCGAGCCGCTCCAAGCCCGCACGATCGCCTTTTGCCAGGAGCAGTCGGCCGAGCGCAAAATTGGCGCCGGCATGGTCGGGCAAGCGGTCCACCAATTGACGTAGCACCAGGATCGCCGCCTCTCCCCCTTCAAGGAGTTCGGTGTTCATCGCGTAATCCCACAACTCATCCTCGGTCAGTTCCCCGCCGACTGACTTTTCTCGGAGCGCAATCATGTGGGCCTGCGCCTCCTGTTTCTCCTTGTGCTTCTGCCTCCAGGCGGTTCTAATCTGTTCGACCCATTCCGTATTGAGTTGTTTGCAAAGGTCGCCGCATGTTCGGCCCAAGTAGTATTGACCGGCTGATTCATCACCGATTCCCAGCAGTTGAGGGATCGATGCGGAGTCGGACGGTGTTTTCTCCTTTGGAGGGATCTTGTTCAATGCTTTGAGTCGGTAGGACAATGAAGGATGGGTATCGGCATAGCCGGTTAGTTCATGCATGGCTTCATCGAAAAACCCCTGAGTCTTGGTCTGATGATCAGGACTTTGAACGGATTGAACCAAATACTGCAGATAGTGATCGGGCGGGTCGATGGTCTCT
>JAOUPN010000575.1 GCA_029879905.1 Nitrospira sp.
GATCCCTGCCCCGAGTGCAAACAGTTCACCATGGTGCGCAACGGCACCTGCCTCAAGTGCGTCACCTGCGGCGCCACAAGCGGGTGTTCGTGAAATTCCCACGAATATAATTAAGTAACATTCGTGGGAGGTAAGCAAGATGGACAAGGGGAGCATTAAGATTAAGTGCCCAAATTGTCGCAACGCAGTAATTGAAAATGCCCGTGAAGGAGAAGGGAAGTTTGTTACGAGATATAAACAGTTGCAGCGCCTCAACGGATACATCAGAGTTCAGTGTCGTGGATGTGGGGCGTGGATCCAAATCCCAAGAGAATTGATCTGAAGATTGTTTTGAAATTTTACTAGTCGCATAGGCACCGTATCTTAACGGAGAGGCCGCGACTTCCTTTACAAAGGGGGAAGTGCGGCCTCTTGTTTTTTGAAGGATTGCGGGGTGACAGCACGTTGGTGGATGTCTTGTGCCTTGAGTAGATTGGTCGCAGTGAACATTAACTTAATAAGGAGGTATCTATGTCTAGGAGAGGTGTTTTGAAACCCGGTATGTCGGCTCCTGTATCTGCACAATATGGTATTCGAGGACAGCGAGGGGGAAACACTGGAGTGGAGAGAACGGTTGTGAAAGGAGAGCCACTCCCTCCCACGCCAAGGGCAGGGCAGACATATGTCATAAACGATAGAACAAAAAACAAGAGCGGGCGAGGATAAGGTGCAAGGATTTCTCTTTCTGTGATCAAGCGAGAGTTCCGTGTCTGGTAAGACAGGAGTGAGAACAACGTCCAACGTCCCACACTGGCCTAGCACAGCTTGAACTCTGAGGGTGCTTCGGTCGGATGGGCGGGGGGAATCTAGATGCACGGTTTCCAGGTCATTCCCAATGCTGGCCATCAAGACCAATATGCTTAGTGCGGGCATGGGTTACGTAGACGTCCAACAGGGTATTCAGCCACACGACCTGGCGGCTTATGCTCATGGTTCAGGTTGCAAAGCGCGTCCTGAGCCATCGGCTGCACCAGGCCGCTGCTGCGCAACTGCTGGTTGCTTTACGCCTGCCGGTGAGCCGCGAGGGCGGTAGGTTGTATGAGGCACATCACATGACTGAGAAATTGTTTCGCGTACTTAGTCTCGACGGCGGCGGGGCCAAGGGGTTTTACACTCTCGGAGTCCTGCGAGAAATCGAGGCGATGATCGGGTGCCGCCTCCACGAACGATTTAATCTAATCTTCGGCAGCAGCACCGGATCAATCATCACGGCCATGCTCGCCCTGGGGAAAAGCGTCCCAGAGGTCATCGCGCTTTACCAGGACCATGTGCCCACGGTGATGAAGAATAACAGCGCAGACGGAAGGTCGGAGGCGCTCGCCGAACTATCGACGACTATCTTCGGTGATGCCTTGTTCTCGGACGTGAAGACAAGCGTTGGCATTGTGACTACAAAGTGGGTCATCGAGAAGCCGATGATCTTTAAGACGCATGTCGGGCAGGCACATGGAATGAAGGGGTCATTCGTGCCTGGGTTCGGGGTGAGGATTGGCGACGCAGTTCAGGCATCCTGCTCGGCGTACCCATACTTCAATCGAAAGACCGTCGTGACGTCTAGTGGCGACAACGTAGAGCTCATCGACGGGGGCTTCTGTGCAAACAACCCGACGCTTTATGCCATCGCGGATGCTACGGTTGCGTTAGGAGTGGCGCCAGAAAACATCCGTGTCGTGAGTCTTGGCTGCGGAAGCTATCCACCCCCGCCAGTAAATTGGTGGAAGGTTGACTATTGGAAACATAAGACGCCTGGAGTTCAGCTCCTGCAGAAGACGCTGGAGATTAACACGCAGTCGATGGAGCAGCTCCGAGTGATCCTATACAAGCACATCCCGACAGTTAGAATCAGCCAGTCGTTCTCTGAGCCGGCGATGGCCACTGACCTCTTCGAACATGACCTCAAGAAGTTAAACATTTTGACGCAGCGGGGAGTACAGTCGTTCGCCCAGCACGAAGAGACACTCCGGGGTTTTCTTGTCTGAGGGG
>JAOUPN010000576.1 GCA_029879905.1 Nitrospira sp.
GCTTTGGGGCGCTGCAATCACGTGGGTGAACGTCTGCTCCTGGCCGATGGCAGTCCTCGACCCAAATCGGTTGTTCACGACCGACCGCTATCGGGTGGTTCAGTCGAATGACGGCGCCATCGAGATTCCAGGGGGCTACGCTTCCCGAAAATCCCCGATACACCTCTGTCAAAATCCCCATCTGAACAACCAGCCCAATGTTGGTCAATTCCCCCGAGGAATTTGACCTATGCTTATGCTAATGCTGGTTAAAAGCCAATCTTTTTCCCCTTGCTGCTATACTTTCAACATGACAATCCGCCTCGTAATCACGTTCTTTGCTATCTTCGCATTTCAATTCCCTATCCCAATATCTGTAAGCGCACTTGTTAGCACAGCTATCCCGAGCGACCGGGACATTTACTTCAAGTTTGATGGGTTAAATTTTTCTAGGTACTTACACCTCCGTCGTGATGGCACATATCGACAAGTCGTCCGAGAACATCTCTATGTAGAAGAGAAGGATGTGGGCAAGTGGGAGCAGAACCAAGTCGGAAACCTCCTTCTCAAATCTGATCTTCATTACCATAGTATCGACTCGGGGACTCTCTCCATCTCTGTGTGGCATCGAGAGAGGTTAGACACGCTGCTTGATTTGAGACAACGAATCCAAAGGTTCCTGAAGAATAACCGTTCTCTTTCGTTCCCGAGAGACGAAGTAGAACGAATCCGAGAGCGCGCAGTGATAGGCAGTCCAGAGATACAAATTGGTGACATCATGGTTTTTAGCGCTCGCAATGTTCAGCGCTCCGACTTAGAGGAATTACTGCCCGCTATTGATCAGTTCATGGCAAGTACGGCTAAGAATGTCTTCGTGTTCAAGCCGTTCTCATATAAAGGAGATGTGATTTTTATTGAGGACGATCGTCTAGCCTTGACTGAACAAATCATTGAAGAGGAATTAGCTGGACCTGATCATCCCACACATAGAGGGGACAGACATGGATACCAAGAAATCGAGATCTCGAAGTTCAACGAGGAAATCAAGGACACGCAACCATTTATCTTTTTCCCGGAAATGAACAAGCTCATTAAGGACTCTACCGAATCTTTGGGCCAGGATGCAGCCCAACCATAACGTTGGGACTAGGCACTATGCCATACGCCAAGAAGATCGTCCTTCATTGCCCTAATGGATACGAGGCCCGGCTTGATGCACTCGTCGAAGATTTCATTCGTGACGGTGTAATGTGTGTGTGTATCATTGGAAAAGACTCCGATAAGGTCGAAGACATAATTGACGAGTTGGTCGTTGGAGATGGTAGCCGTGATTACAATCTCCTGACATCAAGTTTTCCCAATGAATCCGTTGAGGAGGTGGTCGAGTTCGCTAAGTTCCTCGGGGTGGAGTTCGAAGGCTCAGAGGTTGACATTATCGAATTGTAACCTGAGCAAATAGACGGGGGCATTGCTTGACCTTGCACCGCCTGGCACCGTGACCGATGCTGCCCCGTCCGCGCGGACAGCGACATTGCCGCGGCATTTCCCCGCTGAGTTTCGCAGGATCTCCCGCCTCAGTGTGCCTCGTAACTCAAAATGTGTTCCTGCTTGAGCAAATCTCTCCCATTGTTTCCATCAGGCACTCCTCTTTCGCTGCGCTCGCGGGGTGCTGGGCCTGTTCATGCGACAGGACTAAGGACCGCTTAGAGCGATGCAGTCTCGGCGCCGAACTCCGCTCTTGGCCGGATGCCGACGGTCGTAAATGGCCTATCTCCCCGGCCCCTATGGTTTTGTGAAGAGTCAACCGTTCTGTGCAATAACCGGTCGGTCATTGCATGGGGGAAAGCAGGGGCGGCGAGGACTGGTCTTACTCGTTCATCATAGGGCGTTACGAAAGTGACGGCTCTATCACGAGAGGGATCAATCCATGCCTTGAAAATCAACGGCACCGCACTGTTGTGCGTTCTTCTGGCAACGCTTATTCCACGGATTGTTCCAGCGGAGTCGTGGAAATCATGATCAAGTCACGCACGAAACTCAC
>JAOUPN010000577.1 GCA_029879905.1 Nitrospira sp.
ACTTTAAAGTGCAAGCCATCGAAGTTGTCGAACTGTATACACTGCGAGTGCGATTTGCCGACGATACACAGCAAGCCATCAACTTGAAACCAGTGCTCGCCGGTGAGCTCTATGGTCCGCTGCTCGACCTCAGGTTGTTCAACCAAGTGGTCGTGGATCCAGAAGTGAAAACGCTGATATGACCGAACGGTGCTGACTTTGATCCGGCGACACTGCACGATTGGCCGAAGTACAAAGATGCCTTCGCCGCCCGTGCCAGAGAATGGGAATGTGTATCGGCCTAACGGGTTGTCCCTGGCCAAAAGCGTGTTAGCCTCTTTCGTCGTCATCCGACTTGTTGCAGATGCTTCTCAAACCAGCTTGCTGCATATTCCGCCACCTGTTCCAACGTGCCGGGTTCTTCGAAGAGGTGCGTTGCGCCGGGGACAATGATCAACTTCTTTTCACAGGTCAGCAGTTCGTACGCTGCCTGGTTCATTTCGATAACTGGTTCATCGTGGCCTCCGACGATCAGTAGGGTCGGGGCCGTGACCGACGACAGATATGATTCGGCCAAGTCCGGTCGGCCTCCTCGCGACACGATGGCCTTGATGTTCGATGGTTCTCGTGCGGCAGCTTGCAGAGCTGCGCCAGCGCCGGTACTGGCACCGAAATAGGCGATCTTCAAGTGTCGTGTTTGGGGCTCTGCTTCCAACCAGCTCTTCGCCAGTATCAATCGGTCTGCCAGAAGATCGATATCGAACACTTTGCGTCGATCATCAGCTTCCTCTTCGGTCAGTAAATCGAGGAGCAACGTAGCGAGTCCGGCTCGCTGTAAATAGCGGGCGACGAAATTATTGCGGGGGCTCAGTCGCCCACTGCCGCTTCCATGTGCGAAGACGACGACCCCGTGCGAGTCGGCAGGAAGTCCAAGGATACATTCTAGCGTGATGCCCTCTTTTGTGATCCTTACGGTGTGCTCGTGCCGAGATGTCATGGTCGTGTCTGTTTCTTTTCGGGACTGCATGGAGCGGGACGGCTGAGCCCCGGCGGCAATTTGGTCTGGTCGTCGACGCAGGCGGCATTGAATTGTGCTTGTGTGAGGCCGGTGACGGACGAAAGGTTCGCACCCTTGAAGTTCGCTGAGCCCAGCCAAGCACCGCTCAAATCGGCTCCGGCCAGGGTCGTGTCCTGAAGGTTAGCTTGTTGAAAATTGGCCTTGGTTAAGTTGGAGTAGCTGAAATTCGATCCGCGGAGATCCGCACCGACGAAATTGGCCTCTTCCAGATTGGCCTTGCTGAATTGGGTGTGTCGGAGAGAGGACTTCGGAGCGTAGATTTCGCTCAAATCGCCGTGTGTGAAGTTGGTATGCGATCCCATGGCTCCGATCAGGACTGCGCGGTTGAGATGAGCACCCTGGAAATCGGCTTCATCGAGCACGGCGTGGTAGAGAATGGCCATACGGAGCCTTGCCGAATTGGCATGTGCCTTAACCAGGACGGCCTCTTCGAGGTTGGCTCCTTCTAGGTCAGTCTCATGCAGGCCTGCACCATGTAGGTTGGCGTACCGCAAGTCCGCGCCGCGCAGGATGGCGCCCTTGAGGTTGGTGTTGTGCAAATTCGCTTCATCCAGATAGGCGCTTTCCAAGTCGGCTTCGATCAGATGGGCCCCTTCGAGTTGCGCATGGTCCAGGAGCGTGCCCTGCATGTTGGCACGGGACAGATTTGCGTTGGTCAGGATGGTGCGGCGCAGGTCGGCACCTGTCAGATCGGCATTCACCAGGATGGCACCTTTCAGAGTCGCGCCATAAAAATAGGCCTCGACGAAGTTGCCGTCAGTCAAATCGGCAGAGGTCAGATCAGCGCCTTGCAATTGGGCACGCTCGAACGCGGACTCTTTCAACTTGGCGCCGCTCAGGACGGCATCAAAGAACGCAGCCTCGTCACCGATGGCACGAGAGAGATTCGCGCCTGCGAGTCGGGCACGTCGGAGATCGGCGCCGGAAAGATTACTGTCTTTAAGTGTAGTTTTGGAAAGGTC
>JAOUPN010000578.1 GCA_029879905.1 Nitrospira sp.
AAGCGGAAGTGAACAAAAAGGTCGTCACCCTTTGGCGCAAAGCTCATTTCTCTTCAAACATGAAGCACATCCTCACAAAACTGTTTGCCTGGATGCGGAAATGAACCCCACTGTTGCGGATAGGCGTTTGACTCCGGCAGCTCTGATCATCGGCCTGTTCACCGGACTCGTGATATGGAATCTGCCGATTCCGGCTCTGCGGGGAGAAAGCCCGGAGGTCATTGAGGTAGCATCGTTTTCCTCTGCCGCAGTAGGGCAAACCATTCCGGATGGGTGGACCCCTTTGATATTTAAAAACATCCCACGGCAGACGAAATATGCACTCGTGAAAGAGGGGGATATAACAGTCGTGAAGGCCGAGAGCAACGCGTCCGCGTCAGGGTTGACACGGGCAGTGACAATCGATCCTCACGAATACCCGATTATCCGTTGGCGTTGGAAAGTCGATCATGTGTTGTTGCACAGCGATGTATCACGAAAAGACGGCGATGATTATCCTGCCAGATTGTATGTCACCTTTGAATATGACGAGAAGCGAGTGAGTTTCTCAAAGAAGTTAAAGTATGCCGCAGGTCGGGCCATTTTGGGGGATATTCCGATCGGTGCGCTCAATTACATATGGGAAACCCGAACGCCTGTTGGCACCGTCGTGGAGAACGCCTATACCGATTTTGCGCAGATGATTGTGATTGAAAGCGGACCGCAACACGTCGGGAAATGGGTAGATGAAGAGCGAAACGTTCTGAATGACTATCGGATGGCGTTCGGAGAGGATCCGCCCCTGATCAACGGAGTGGCGATTATGACTGACACAGACAATACCAAAGAGCAGGTGACCGCGTACTACGGGGATATTACCTTCTCAAAGTTACCTCAGTAACAGCGTGAGAATATGCGGAGGGCCGGCCCTTTGAAGGCCGGCCCTCGGAAGACACCTCCGCGTTCCGAGGGGGGCGCGGATTCTTCAATGAGGAGCTTACTGTATGGAATTCGCGAAGCCGCCTCGCGTGATTTCCGCGCGGACGGTGTCTCCAACCCTTTTCTGATTGAGGTGTTTTGTCCCGCTTCCGACGTACATCTTCACCTGGTTTCCCTCATAATCCTCAACCATATAGGTATCACCCTTAATCTGCTTGACTGTGCCACCGATCGTGCGCCAGGCCATGCCGGGCTTCCGATCTTGTTGCACCTTGGCGGACCAGGCAGAGGTGTCCGGTACTTTGCCGAGCTTCTTCGCTGCAGCTTCGGCCGACGTGGCGGAAGAAGACTTTTTCCCTGCTTTGATGTCCGTTGCTAATACCGGAGTCGCCATGACGGCACATGCCAATGCCACCGTCATAATGGAAAGAGTTTGGGCACCCAGTGCAGTCATTTTCATCAAAAACCTCCATGGATAAAGGTTTCATTGTGGGCACAGGATTCTCTTGAGCAAAGCATGTGCCGACATGACAGAATACATACTCATGAAGTTTCAGCCACTTAACGAATCGACTTCACAGAAACACTGACAAAAATCGTCGCTTACCAGAAAAACGGCGGATGTCTGTCCAAATCTGTTCAACGAGTTGATGGCCCGACCGGAATACGATTCGCAGACCACCGACCAACGGTATCGTTTACATCCTCGGTACGCCTCCGTCTAACCAATCAGAATACATCGCGGGTTGAAGAGATACGGGATCTGATCTCGACATGCGGTAGTTATCCAAGAGATTCATAGATAGGGAGCGCACGATGAGATATACACTCGGACTGCTGGTAATCGTATTCGCTGTGGGAATGGCAGGGGGGTTGAGCGCTTGCGGAAACAGCGGATCAGCTTCGGCATCCGCGAGCGGCTCAGGGGACGGGACAGGAAGCGGATCCGGTAGCGGGTCGGGAAGCGGCTCAGCCTCGGCATCTGCGACGGTCACCGGATTCGGCAGTATTTATGTGAACGGGAAGAAGTTTGAGACAGATGATGTCACGGTGGAGCAGGACGGAGAATTCAGACAGTGCCGAATCGATCAAGCCGATA
>JAOUPN010000019.1 GCA_029879905.1 Nitrospira sp.
GGTGGCAAAGCGAGGAATGGTGATCTCTTCCCAGACTTTGAAACACATCTCGAAATCTTCCGTGATCTGATTCGAATAGTGCCTGAGTTGGTCGGCGGTGGGCGGTCGATAGAACGTCGAGTCGTTCCCCACCGTGCGGAAGAGCGGTTCGTTGTTGTACGGATATCGGCAATATTCGCCCAGACACTCTCGCGAAAATCGACTTTTCGCGTAGAGCTTTTGATAGATCTGGCCCTGCCAGCCCTCATAGGCCCAGGTGGACGTGCCGAATCGAATCAGACGGGACAGCGACATATCCACAGTGTACGGCGCTGCAACTGGTTCCTCAATGGGGTATTCCACATGCTATCAGCCCTGTTGAATCATATGGTGTTCTGGCAGTCGACTGAGCCTGTCAACGGGATAGGGACGATCAAATCACGCATGAGTAGCGTAGCCATCCGATTCGCCAAGGGTAAAAGTCCTTGGTGGAAAACATGACTGCTGGTATTCTTCTAAGCTATTGAGGAGTGTGCCACATGTTTGAGTCGTTTGAGTTCACTGCGGTCTCACCGTATTTGGTGGCGATTCTCGGTCTTGTGGTCGTGTGGCAGTATTATCAAATCCAAGTCATGGCCGGGCGTGTGTTGGCTGTCGATATTTTCGATCGGTCCGGTATACGCATGTATATATATGTCGTGCCGGAAGATGACGATTGTTGCGAAGTCTGTTCTGCTGCGAACGGACGGGTATTTTTACCGTCGCATGTCGCCAAAAAAGAATTTTCACCCCTGACCGGAACCTGCCGAAGACCGGTCCCCTGCCTCGGTATCTTGGTCGGGTTGTACGGAGGTTGGTTGGAAGCCAGAGGCGTAGTGGAGCGGCTACGGGAGAGCGGCAAAAAGGGCTGGATTCAGTTGTCTGTTGAAGAACTGCGGGTTCTCGTGAACGGACAATGGGAGATGAGTATCAGTGCCGAGACAGATCGGATCGGTGTGCATACGCTCGAGGCGGTCTGTTATGAAAAGATCAATCAAGTGGTGTCCACGACCGGCTATCGTTTTGTGATTAATGAAGCAAAAGAGGTCCGCCACCTCTTGTTGCTTGTTCCGGCCTATCTTCGCCTTGTGCTGCTCTTGGTTCGTTCGGGAGAAAAAGAAGAGGCGCTGAATGTCATTGAGCGATTTGAATCGCGTTTCCCGACCAGAAGGCGTGGGCCACATTTCCCGACCCGTGAACAGCGAAACATTATGAAAACACGGAAATCGCTGTTGCTCGAAGGCCAACCGGAGCACGTCTCGGCATAGCGCCTGGAATTGTGATGGTTCCATTGCACTTGCAGAAACGAGGGTCTGCGGCATCGCCTGTTCGTCACACACATGGTATTTGGAAGTTTCGAGTTCCGGATCTCGGGTTTCTTGTCCCCTGTCCAAGGGTGGGGTGTGGAGCGACAATTCAAATCAGAAGCCTGCAACCCGAAACCCGAAACTCACGACGGGCTTCCTGATCAGTAGTTCGATTCAAGGCTCGATGGTGTCTTGTTGAGGACGGTCGCAGCCGCGCGTGAAAGCGCCGCATCATGGGCATGGTCATGCGAATAGATTCTGAATTGGATGAGTCTGGTCGGTAGCAGATCGAGAAATTCTTCCAACGGTTCGCGTGAGACCTGTTGGGTTCCTGGGTCGTAGACATAGAGGGGGTTCCCTCGTTGATCTTTCGGATCCGGGCGAGGGTCAAGCGGCGCCATATCCACGCGGAACTCCAATCTCTCCAATCCTTTCGGTAGCTCTTCGGCGATTTGTTTCGCAAATTGCTGATGGCTGGGAAAGGCCATCCCACGCTCCTGGCCTTTTTCTTTGAGCGTCGTGCTATAGGCCATTTTCCATTTGACATCGCGGTCCAGAATGCGTCCCCATTCTTCTCCCAGTCGTCGACGAGTTTTCAGGCGGGTCTGCTTCCATCCGCGGACTTCTTCCAGCAACGACCAGTCCGTCAGCAGGCGGTATCGGTCCATATGCTTGCGTGGGTCGTGGGGGAACAGCAGCTTCATGGTTTCGCCGAAGATATCGCGCAAGTGGATATCGATGGCTCTCGTCGTGCGATGGTAGTACACGTTGGAATAGAGATACATCCGAGTGTTCAGGAACATTTGTAAGGCCGGAAGTCCGGTCTTATGTATGGTGAAACCTTTGTCGGTTACGAGGGTGTAATGAATCAGTCGGGTCAGATCGACGGGACCGACGGCGACTCCGCACATATATGAATCCCGCAACACATAATCGAGATTGTCTCCGGTATAGCTTCCGGAAATCACGGGTTGCAGCAAATTCATCCAGCGGGGCAGGCGGGAGTTGTCTTTCCCTTTTTCCTTGAGGATCAGGTGTGCGATCTGATTCGGGTCCAGCTCTTCTCCTTTTGCAAAGGGACCGGACGGGCTTCGGCGAATTCTTTTGATAAGAGGTCCGAGATATTCTCGGATGATGATCTGTCCGAGCCTTTCATGCGAGAGATGAAAATCATGGAGGTAATTGTCATCGAAGAAATGGCAAAACGGGCCATGCCCGATATCGTGAACGAGAGCGGTCACGCGCAGCAATTCTTCGACGTAGTTGGCCGAAGGCACGTCTTTTACGGATTTTTGGAGAAACGGGTAGAGGTGGCGGGCAAATCGACCGGCGACATGCATGGTGCCAAGGGAGTGGACAAATCGGGTGTGTTCGGCCGAAGGGTAGACCCATCGGGCGCTTTGCAGTTGGTAAATATAGCGCAGTCGCTGGATCCAGGGTGAGTCGATCAGGTCCTTCTCCGTCCGTTCATGCGGATCGGGAACGGCGTAGGGAACCGTGAACGAGACATAGCGGTGAATAGGATCGGCAATCAGTGCCGATCCGTCATAGGGCGCATTTGTTCGTTCGGTATGGTTCATGGTCGACGAGCATCTTAGCTCACCTGGTCGGAAGGCGGCAACGGCTGGGTGGGCGTCTGGTTCACGGAGGGGCGATAGCGAAGAATCAAAAAATACGCAAGAGGATAGGAGAGGAGGCCCCCGATGACGCTCAAGACAAATCCGCCGAGCAGGAATGGAACGAGATAGGGAAGCACTTGGTCGTAAATGCCGGCGAAACTGAGATCACTCCAATTAAACGTCGGGGTTTCCGTATGCCCCAGTAATAACGCGCCGGTCCAGTACGTGGCACCAAGAATGGGAACGATCGTCCAGGGGTTGTTGATGAGGGCGCCTGTGAGGAGTGCGACGAAATTGAGACCGAAGAGCCATGTGCAGAGTACGACCATAGCCGTATGGAGCCCGTAGGCCGGTGAGAAGGCAATGAAAACACCGATAGCAAATGCCAGTGCCGTTCGTTGAGGTGATTCCTGGAGGTGCAGGACGCGGCGCACCAATGCTCGAAACGATCGGTCCGATGTCGTGGAGGTATGGTGTTTCTGATCAGACATCAACGGAAGTGCTCGTAACTGGTAATGGGAATCGGGTGGCTTGTTCCGTCGGTATCCTTCATCCTCACCCCAAATCGACGTGGGCGGATAGTACCGATATGGGTGATATGAAATCTATGGGTCTTGGCCTGTTTGAACAGGTCCGATTGTTTTTCAGGAGGTGCCGTAAACAGAAGCTCATAATCTTCTCCCCCCGTGAGCGCCAATTGAGTCGGGAGAAGACCCCGGCTTTCGGCATATGCGCGACAGGCTATGGAAATAGGCAGTTTGCTGAGATCAATCTCGGCACCGACACGGCTTTCTCGGCAGATATGCCGGAGATCGCCGGAGAGGCCGTCGGAAAGATCGATGGCAGAGGTGGCGAGTCCCTTATGGTTCAACCATTGACCCTCTTTGACGCGAGCGGTGGGACGGAGATGTCGTTGGGTGAGAACACGGCGGTAGACGGTGCGGAGGGGAGAAGTCGCACGTCTGCTTCTTCCCTTGGATTCTGGGCCCATGAGTAATTGCAGTCCGGCCAGCGAATCTCCCAGAGTTCCCGTGACGTAGATATGATCGCCGATTTTAGCTCCTCGACGGAGAAGGGCTTGACCTGAGGTCGTCGTTCCAAGAAGGGTGATGTTGATAAAGAGTCCTGTGTGGGATGCTGATGTGTCGCCCCCGATGAGCGTCACGCCATGAGGGCGGCACGCTTTCAGAAGTCCGGTGTAGAGACCGAAAATGTTTTTGCGTGTGAAACCTTTCGGAACGGCGAGCGAGATAAGAACATAACGAGGAACTGCCCCCATCGCCGCGATATCGCTCAAATTGGCCATGGCGGCTCGATAGCCAACTGATTCCGGCGAGGCCGACTTGAAATCGAAATGAACGCCTTCGGTCAACAGGTCCGTCGTCACATGCCACCACATGGGCGTCGCCGCCGAAATCACAGCGGCATCGTCGCCGATTCCACGCACGAGGTGTGGTGTTGTGCCTGCGAATCGGCGCGTGAGAGCCCGAATGAGGGCGAATTCTTCCACGGAGCGAGGGGCCTTCCGACCAGCGGTACAGGTTACGACAGTCGTGGCATCAGCGTGGTCTGAATCTCCCGCCCACGGCCGACTTCCCGCCTTCGTTTCCTCGAAGGAGCGGATTTTGAAGGGGGTGGGGATGCGGGGGATGACGATGCCTTCGACTTGGACTTCGCCGATGCCTTTCTCCTGAGGGCGATTTTCATCACATCGTCCATGGTGTCGGCGAAGGATAAATGAATGCCTTTCAGGAGATGCTTGGGGATTTCTTCCAGATCTTTCTTGTTGCGGAGGGGCAAGATGACGGTTGTCAGTTTGGCCCGTTTGGCCGCCAGAATTTTTTCCTTGAGTCCGCCGATGGGAAGGACGCGGCCTCGCAACGTGATTTCTCCGGTCATCGCAAGATCCCGCCTGGCCGGAATACCTGAGAGTGCCGAGGCGATGGCCGTCGCCATCGTAATACCGGCAGAAGGACCGTCTTTGGGAATGGCTCCGGCCGGGACATGGATATGGAGGTCTTGTTTGGTGAACATGTCCGGGTTAATGTGCAACGTTTTCTCTCGTGAGCGGACGTAGCTCAGTGCCGCTTGAGCCGACTCTTTCATCACATCGCCTAAGTGACCGGTCAGCGTCAACTGCCCTTTCCCTTTCATCGCGGTGGCTTCGATGTAGAGGACGTCGCCCCCTGTTTCGGTCCAGGCTAAGCCGGTGGCGACACCGACTTCATCCTTTTCCAACTCCGCTTCGGGGACATATTTGGGGACGCCCAAGTACTTGTGCAGATTTGCGGCATCGACCGGGAAGCCCTGCCCCTTGCCCTCCGCGACTTTCTTCGCCACCTTCCGCATAATATTGGCGATTTCACGCTCCAGACTTCGCACACCGGCTTCGCGTGTGTAATGGGCGATCACCTTCCTGATGGCGGGTTCGGCGATCTTGATATGTTTGCCGGTAATGCCGTGTTCTTCTAATTGCCTGGGAATCAGATATTTCTGTGCGATGCCCAGTTTCTCTTCTTCCGTATAGCCCGGTATTTCGATGACCTCCATACGGTCTCGCAGGGCGGGAAGAATCGGGTCGATGAGGTTGGACGTCGTGATGAACATGACCTCAGTCAAGTCGAACGGCACTCCCAGGTAATGGTCGGTAAAGGCGTTGTTTTGTTCGGGGTCCAGCACCTCGAGCAGTGCGGCGGAGGGGTCTCCGCGGAAATCCATTCCGACTTTGTCCACTTCGTCCAACATAAAGACCGGGTTGGAGGTCCCGGCCTGCTTCATCCCTTGGATGATCCGTCCTGGCAAGGCTCCCACATAGGTGCGGCGATGTCCGCGGATTTCCGCTTCATCTCGGACCCCGCCCAAGCTGATGCGGACGAATTCACGTCCCAACGCGCGGGCGATCGACTTCCCAAGAGAGGTTTTCCCGACACCGGGAGGACCGACAAAACAGAGGATAGGACCTTTCATCTTTTCTTTGAGCTTGCGGACGGCCAAATACTCGAGAATTCGTTCCTTGACCTTCTCAAGGTCATAGTGGTCTTCGTTTAAGACCTTGGCCGCAGCTTTCAGGTCAAGATTGTCTTTCGATCGTTTCGACCATGGGAGTTCCACCATCCATTCGAGATAAGTGCGGACCGTGGCGGACTCGGCGGTGTCGGGGTGCATTTTTTCCAAACGCTTGAGTTGCTTCTCGGCTTCTTTGAGGACTTTCTCAGGCATCTTGGATTCTTCGATGCGCTTGCGGAACTCGGTGACTTCCTCCGTTCGCTCGTCCAATTCGCCCAATTCCTTTTGTATGGCCTTCAACTGTTCGCGTAAGAAATACTCACGCTGGGTTTTGTCCATTTCGCCTTTGGCCTGCGCCTGAATCTTTTGCTGCATGGACAGCACTTCGATTTCTTTGCCGAGAATGTCGCTGACGCGGCGAAGACGTTGGATGGGGTCAAGCACCTCCAGTACGGTTTGTGTGACCTCGACCTTGAGCCCTAGGTTCGAAGCGACCATGTCGGCTAACCGTCCCGGTTCCTCGAGGTTTTCAATGACGACCATGACATCGGGGATCAGGACCTTGCCCAGGCTGACGATGCGCTCGATTTGGTCTTTCACCGTTCGCATGACGGCTTCGGCTTCGAGACTCATGGATGCGGGTTTGGTATCGGTCAGCTTGTCGATTCGGACGGAGTAATAGGGGTCGGTTTGAATGTATTTGGCGATTTTGGCTTTGGAGACTCCCTGCACGAGAATCTTGATCCGTTCGTCAGGCAGTTTCAGCATCCGCATGATGATGCCGACCGTCCCGATCGTATGGATATCATCGGGGGAAGGGTTTTCGACGTCGAGGGCCTTTTGCGTGGCCAGAAAAATCATCCGATTGCCTGCCAGAGCCGCCTCGATCGCCTTGATCGACATCTCCCGTCCGACGAACAGAGGAAGCACCATGTAGGGGAACACCACGATGTCGCGGACCGGCAACAGCGGCAACTGGGTCGGAATCTCAACATTCTGTGGAGGTTGCAGTTCTTGGTCTTGTACGTCGCTCATGTTTGGCTCTTTCTTCGTGTCAGGAACGTGATTGAGGCCTATGTCGCCGACGGCTTGGGTCGATCGGTGCGGTTGTGGTCCGGAGATCGCCTATTTGCGACGGTCGGTTGAGATCGTATTTGCGCGTGACAATAGGTATTCTTTGAAATCGGCCCCCAGCGAAGGATTCTTAAGTGCGAATTCGACGGTAGCGATCAGAAATCCCAATTTATCTCCGGCATCGTGACGCTGGCCTTTAATTTCATGGGCAAACATAGCCGACTTCTTTGCCAAGGTTTTGAGTGCATCGGTCAGCTGAATTTCTCCGTTTTTCCCCGGGGCTGTTTTTCGCAAGATGGGGAAAATCTCCGGCGGAAGAATATAGCGGCCGATCACCGCCAGAGTCGACGGCGCATCCGCAGACGATGGTTTCTCCACCATATCTTGAACACGATGCAGGCCTTTGGAGACATACTTGGGAGACACGATTCCGTATCGGCTGACATCCTGCTTCGGGATGTCTTGCACCCCGAGGACCGCCTTCTGACGTTTTTTATAGACGGAGATGAGTTGTGCAAGCGCCGGTACTTCGGCGTCGATGATTTCATCGCCCAGAATGACCGCGAACGGTTCATCCCCGATCAAGTGTTGTGCGCACAACACGGCATGTCCGAGACCCAGAGCCTCCGATTGGCGTACATAGCAGAAGTTTGCCAAGTGCGAAATCTGTCGAATCTGATGCAGGACTTGGCTCTTGCCCGAGCCTTTCAGGTTTTCTTCCAGTTCCACGGAGCGGTCAAAGTGGTCTTCGATGGCACGTTTCCCTCTGCCGGTGATGATAATGATGTCTTCGATGCCCGAAGCCACCGCTTCTTCGACCGTATATTGAATGAGAGGTTTGTCTACCAACGGGAGCATTTCTTTTGGGGATGCTTTTGTCGCGGGAAGGAAGCGTGTTCCGAGCCCGGCGGCGGGGATCACGGCTTTTCTGACGGTGAGACGTGACATGCAGCGGATACTATGTGATGGGTGGGGGGATGTCAAGGAATGCGCAACTGCCTGCATGCGCAACGGAGTTCGTTCGTTCGGAGGCAAGGTGCGGAACGGATAGTATGGTGCCGGGCGATGTATGTCATATCGAGGAAGGAGATCAGATTGAGGCCGAGACTCCTGTATCGCTGATGTACGCAGGGGCAACCTTGTGGGCGGTCTTAACGAATCGTTGCCGATGGCGCCGGCATGTCCTGACGGATGATCAAAAAGACCGTCCGGTAAGCAACACTGAAAAGGCTGAGGTCAAGGCTAAGATTTAGGGGAGGCGTAGGCCGCTCGGCCTTAACCTCAATCTTGACCTTCAAGATGCTGGCGGACTTTTTCAGGATCCTATTCGATGAGTCCTTTACAAGGAGGAGGCAGCTCAATATAATCCTGCCGTTTCACGCTGTATATGCAAGGGGTCGGTGCGTTCGACGTGCTGTACACCTGGATGACCTCGGTCACGTAGTGTGTGCGGTACGCGGTGCATTGCTTCTATCGAGTCATGATGCATATTGCCCGGGAGGGCTTTTCGTGTTGGCTTTCCGGTATCGGACGTGTCGGTGATCATAACCTTCCTCACACGAACCCATTGTCTCATTGCTCTGACAGTGATGTTTTCTCTGTTGTCCGGGTGGTGGTGCGAAGCCCTGTCTCAGACAGCCGGGGCTGCCGAATCAACGGTAAAATCGATCGAGATCCGTGGAATTAAACGTATCGAGCTTCCCGCTGTTCTTGGGCGTCTCACCCTGAAGGTAGAAGATCCCTATATGCCGGAGAGGGTTCGAGGGCAGGTCAAGATTCTGTATGAGTCCGGCTTCTTTGAGGATGTCCAAGTTGAGACCGAAACGGTTCCCGGGGGGGTCGCCGTCGTATACGTCGTTCGTGAGAAGCCGTTCATTACGGAGATCGTGTTCGATGGCAACGAGCATCTCACCGATGAAAAGCTGAAAGAAAAGACGGTCATCAAGAGTCAGACGTTTCTCGATCCGCAGCAGGTGAAGGACAGCGCCGAGAACATCCGGCTGTTGTACGAAAAAGACGGATATTATAGTTGTCAGGTCATCCCGGTGATTCAAACATTGGATCAGGAGCGAAAACGGCTGACGTATTTCGTCAAGGAAGGGGAGAAGGCCCGCATTAAGTCGGTTGTCTTTGATGGCCTGCATGCGACCAGCAGGGCTGAGCTATTCAAAGTGCTGACGACGCGTGAGTGGGTGTCCTGGTACGGCTTCGTGACGAAATTCAAGTTGCCGTCGGCCATATCGGACGCCGGGGTATTGAAACGTGAAGAATTGACGAACGATGTGGAACGGATCAGGGAAGTACTGCTGAATAAAGGGTACTTCAACGCCAGGGTCAGTTTGTCTTCGGTCGAACTGGCGGAAGACAAGAAATGGTTTGTGGTGACCTTCAACATCTTTGAAGGAGAACCGTTTACCGTGGCGGAAGTAGGATTTCGTGGGCATACTGTGTTTGAAGATGACGAACTTCGGAAAGGGGTCACCATTCAAGATGGTGAAATCTTTCAGCGAGCAAAGCTTCGAGACGAGATTACCCGTTTGTCGGATAGATATGGGAGTAAAGGGTACTCGTTTGCAGAGGTGTCGCCGAACGTCATCCCGAATAATAATGAACGGACCGTCACCATCATCTTCCATATCAAAGAAGGGGAGATGATGCGTATACGGCAGATCAACATTTTCGGGAATAATAAAACACGAGATAACGTCATTCGCCGTGAAATTCGAGTGGATGAACAGGATGTGATCGACACGATTTCGCTGAAGCGAAGCTTTCAGCGTCTGAATAATTTGAATTTCTTCGAAACCGTCGAAATTCTTCCCGACAAAGTCGCCGTCGACAAGGTGAATCTGAATGTTCGGGTGAAGGAAAAACCGACCGGCCAGTTCAGTATCGGCGGTGGGTTTAGCTCGCTCGATCGGTTGATGGCCATTGCGAACATCACCGAGGGCAATATCGGGGGGTACGGCTACATGGGCCGTATCAGCGGACAGATCGGTCAGCGAAGGAGCATGGGGACGATTACGTTCCGTAATCCGTATCTCAACGACTCGTTGACGTCGTTCCAAGTAGACGGCTATCGAACCATGACGAACTTCCTGACGTTTTTCGAATCTCGAACCGGTGGGAGCATTACGTTGGGCCGTTGGTTGTCGGAGTACAACACCGGGAGTATCAGTCTGTTCGCGGAAGAACTCAATTATCGAAGCCCGGCTAAGGGAGTATGCGACGGAGCATTCGCCCATGAACTGTGTAAACAGCTGGGACGTCAGTCGACGACGGGATTTAGGATTAATGCGTTCCGCGACACCCGCGATTATTATCTTGACCCGCGATCGGGTTGGAGGATCGGCGGTGGATTCGATATCGGTACACCCTATATGGGGGGGAGCAACGACTTTATCAAGTACAATGTGGACGTGATCAAGGTCACGCCGCTCCCTTTTGATATGCGGCTGTCGCTTCGCGGGCGCTTCGGCGAAGTGAGGCCGAACGGGGGGAAACCGGTTCCGCTCAGCCAACGGTTTTATGTCGGAGGCATCAATACGGTCCGCGGCTTTGTGTTTGGTCGGGCCGGTCCTGTGGTGCCGACGACTCGCACGCTCGTCGGCGCTGCGAAACAGCTGATATTCAATGCCGATCTTGTTTTTACCATTTCGTCGGAAGCCAAGTTGAACGGTGTCATCTTTTTCGACTATGGGAAAGGATTCGCTGAGGACGAAGGGCTGTCGTTGGATCTCAGGCCGACGGCAGGTCTCGAGGGGCGGTGGATCTCACCGTTCGGCCCATTACGCGCGGCCTATGGTATCAATCTTGATCCGCGGACCGGAGAGCGCGGAGGGGTGTTTGAGTTTACGATCGGATCGATTTTCTAACGGAAACGAGATGTGATGGATCGGGGGGACATGAACCGTAATCGGCAAGAGAGGCCAAACCGGCCGGTAGTGGGTTTCGTCATTGCGGCGCTACTGAGCTTTACCGGATGCGGTGGACTTTCCGGATTCGGTGGGGGATCGGGGGTCAAGGTCGAGGGAAAACTTGGCGTGATCGATGCTCAACGTATCTTTGAACAGACGAATGCGGGTAAAAAGGCCAAGGAGAACCTTGTCGGGTTTTCTAAGAACCGTCAAGCCTTGATGGAGCTGGATGAGAAAGATCTTCGCAAGATGGAAGAAGACCTGATGAAGCAGGCCAGCATTTTAAGTCCTACAGCGAGGCGTGAACGGGAGGAACAGTTTCGCCGCCGTCTACAGGAGTATCAGCAGAAAGCGGGAGATTTGAACCGCGAGGTTCAGGAAAAACAGAAGGATGTCTTGGAAGGATTTCGGGAAAAGGTGGAAATTGTGTCGGCCAAGGTTGCAAAACGCTTGGGATTACAGATTGTCGTTGATAAAAGTAAAGGTGGTTCAACGGTCTATCACGAGCGGAGTCTTGACATTTCAGACCAGATCATTGAGGAGTTTAACCGAGAGTATCCATAGCGCCGGCGGAGGTTTTATATGGGACGGACGGGGATCATTACGATACTGGGCGCCTTGATGTTGACTGTGACCGCGCATGCCGGTGAACCGGTAAAGATCGGTGTCATAGATCAACAGGCCGTCATGGAGCAGTCCAAAACGGGCAAGGCTGCCATGGAGAACGTCAAGACCTATTCTGCGACCAGGCAGAAAATCATCGATGAGAACGAACGGGAGCTGGAGGAACTCAAACAGGCGCTTTCAGATCCCAAGAGTACCCTCAGCGAAACCGCCATGCGGGAAAAGCAGGAGCAATTTCAAACTAAGTTGGAGGCGTATGAGAAACGCCTGCAGGATTTTAACCGTGAGATTCAAAAGAAACACCTGGATATGGTTTCGGAATATTCGAAGAAAATAGCCGAGGCAGCCCAGACAGTTGCGAAAAAAGGGGGATATCTGGCCATTCTTGACAAGGGCAGTGACTCCCTGTTTCGTGTGGTGCTGTACCATCAAGCTGCGCTGGATGTGACGGAATTGGTCGTGAAAGAATTCGATCGACAAAACAATTAATAGGCGAGGCGGTGGCAACCGCAGAGGGGAGGAGGCAACGCCGATGGCAAAGGTCGAACCGGTAGAACAGGTGGAAATACAAGGGCTACTTCCACATCGCTATCCGTTTTTGTTGGTAGATCGGGTGAAGGATTATGAGCCAGGAACTCGCCTTGTTGCGATCAAAAATGTGACGGTCAACGAGCCGTTTTTCCAAGGACATTTCCCCGGTCGTCCCGTGATGCCGGGTGTCTTGATTATCGAGGCTATGGCTCAGGCCGGCGGGGTACTGGTGTTTAAGTCCGGGGGGCCGTCCGGAAAACCCGTCGTCTATTTGACCGGTATCGATGAGGCGAAGTTTCGAAAGCCTGTTGTGCCGGGTGATCAGCTGCGGTTCGAAATTGATGTGCTGAAGAAACGTCCTCCGTTCTGGAAAATGCAAGGGAAGGCGTACGTGGACGATGAAGTCGTGTGCGAAGCAGTCGTGACGGCCATGGTGGTCGAAGATAAAGAATCAGTGAAGAGCGATAAGTGACGAGTGACGAGTTTCCCTGGGCTCATCGTGCCCAGGCTCCTTACTTGTCATGGATTACTCATCACGGAGGTTGCGTGTGAAAATTCATCCAACAGCGATTGTCCATCCCAAAGCGAATCTGTCCCGCGATGTGGAAGTCGGACCCTATTGCGTGGTCGGCGAGCATGTTACGATCGGTAAGGGAACGAAGATCATGTCCCATGTCTCCATCGACGGATGGACAGAGATCGGCGAGCGCAATGAAGTGCATCCGTTTTCCTCGATCGGGGGGCCTCCTCAGCATCTTGGTTATCGGGGCGAGCCGACGAAGGTCGTCATGGGTGATGACAATGTCATCCGAGAGTACGTAACCGTGAATCGGGCGACGGTGCAAGGCGGAGGAGTAACTTCGATCGGTTCGAAGAATATTTTAATGGCCTATGTGCATGTGGCCCATGATTGTCGACTGGGTGACCATGTGATTATGGCCAATGCGGCGAGTCTGGCCGGACATATTACCATCGGGGATCATGCGATCATCGGAGGCTTGACCGGCATTCACCAGTATGTTCGAGTCGGAGACTATGCCATGGTCGGAGGCTGTTGCGCCATCGGGCAGGATGTTCCTCCGTTCATGCGAGCCGCCGGCGGGTATCGGGCGCATCTCTATGGGCCCAATACGCTGGGATTGCAACGGCATGGCTTTTCAGGGGAACGGATCGCCGTACTTCGGAAGGCATTTGATCTTCTCTTTCGGGATGGGCATCGGATCGCCGAGGCTATTCGCTTGGCCAAAAAAGAGTTTAAAGGCCATCAAGACGTTGCAAAGATTCTCACCTTCATGGAGGGAACCAAGCGGGGTATTTCCCGTGTGGTCAACGTCGACTTAGATCTCGAGTTTGATCAAGAATGAGCGTGAGACTGCTATGACCGCACCCATACCTGTGCAGGACGGCCGCATCGGTCTTATTGCCGGTAACGGTCGATTTCCGATCATTTTTGCGGACAATGCCAAGAAGTTGGGATTGTTCGTCTCTGCCGTCGCGCATGAGGGAGAAACCGATCCGGAGCTGGAGCACCATGTCGATCGGATTCATTGGATCAGGATCGGACAGCTGAACAAGTTGATCAACGCGTTCAAGGGAGACGGTGTTCGACAGGCGGTCATGCTGGGCGGAGTCAAGAAGACCCACGTCTATAGCACCGTGCGGCCGGATTTTCGGGCATTGGCGCTGGCGGCGAAATTGGCGTTTTGGAAAGATGATGACATTCTTCGGGAAATTGCGGCCGAACTGGAGCGAGACGGAATTACTATTTGCGAATCGACGTTCGGTCTTGAGGGGATTTTGGTCGAGGAGGGCCCTCTGACTTCTCGTCGCCCGAACAAGAAAGAATGGAATGATATTCGGTATGGATGGGACATTGCGAAGGAGACCGGGCGTCTCGATATCGGCCAATGTATCGTGGTCAAGGATCGGGTGGTCGTCGCGGTGGAGGCGGTCGAAGGAACGGACGGTGCGATCAAGCGCGGCGGCGAGTTGGCAAAAGAGGGTGCGGTGGTGATCAAGCGGAGTAAGCCGCAGCAGGATCTTCGGTTTGATCTGCCTGCCGTCGGACCACGGACGATCGAAGTCATGGCTTCGGTCAAGGCGACCGTATTGGCGGTGGAACCTGGCCGGACGGTCGTGTTGGACCGTGATCAGCTTGTGAGCCAAGCCGAACGGGCGGGAATTGCGGTCATCGGAGTCGCAGCCGGCGACGTGGAAGCGAAGACGTGACGAGAGGTGAGGGGTGAATGGTGAGGGGTGAAGGGTGAAAGGTATGTTGCGGGACTGGCGGGAGTTGTGAGAGAAGCGCGACGGTTCGGAGAGACTGTCGAGATACGCCCCGCCTTTCGCGCATATCTCGCCTGTCTCGCGAGCATGAGACAGGAACGAGGAGCGAGGGGATGCGGGGTACTCCATGCCTCGTGAGGTAGAATTCTATGACCACATTGCGTGCGGGGGTTATCGGCGTCGGGCATCTCGGGCAACACCATGCGAGATTATATGCCGCATTGCCGGATGCCGTGCTTGTCGGTGTGACGGATCAGGATTCCGGTCGGGCGCAGCTTATTGCAGAGCGGCATGGGACGAGAGTATTCGATGACGTACCAGACCTTCTGAACGTCGTCGATGTCGTCAGCATTGCCGTGCCGACGTCGGCGCATTACCCTGTGGCAAAAGCCTGTCTGAATGCCGGCAAACATGTGCTGATTGAGAAGCCGATCGCCGTCGATCCCACCGAGGCGACGGAGTTGGTGGAGCTGGCCAAGGCAAAAGGCTGTCGGATTCAGGTCGGCCACAGTGAGCGCTTCAATCCCATCATGCATGTCATGCGGCCGCATATTCGGAGGCCGGCGTTTATCGAAAGCCATCGGATCGGCCCCTATAGCGAGCGAGGAACCGATGTCGATGTGGTACTGGACTTGATGATTCACGATATTGATCTCGTGTTGTCGTTCGACCCAGGACCTGTTGAAGAGGTGCGTGCCGCCGGTGTGCCGGTACTGTCTTCGACGATCGATATCGCGAACGCCCGTATTCAATTCAAAAGCGGCTGTGTCGCGAACTTGACCGCAAGCCGGGTTTCCTTGACCAAGATGCGGCGACTTCGGGTGTTTCAACGTGACAGCTATGTGTCCATTGACTTCCAGTCCCGGCAAGGAATTGTAGGGCGCCGATCCGGTGGGACGGCAGACAAACCAGGATTCACGATCGAGGAACATAAGGGCAACGACGACGAACCGCTGAAATTACAGTTGGATTCCTTTCTTCGGTCGGTTCGAACCGGCGCGACGCCGGTGGTGTCCGGAGAAGACGGCTCGGCGGCATTGGCGGTCGCGCATCACGTATTGAGTGCGATCAACACATTCGTGGAACGCCATGCAGAATAGAGGATAGCGAGGGAGGAAGTCGTAGCAGGCCGTTCGCACGAGCATATAATGTTGAATGCTGAATGTTGAATTGCGCAGTGAAGATGAAACATTGAGCAGTCAACGTTCAACGTCGAACAGGTTCCCCCAACAGACGCTTCACAAGGTACGTGGCTTCGATAGTCCTTCCGGAGCCGGTATGATTCGTGTAAGCTACATACCATGCCCCGCATTCTGATTATCACGGGTGAGGCTTCCGGCGATCTTCACGGGGCCAATCTTGCCAGAGCACTCAAGGCGCGCGACCCCCATGTGGTGCTGGCCGGTATCGGCGGAGCAGAGATGGAGTCGGCCGGCGTACGGTTGGTTCGCGAGACGGACCGGCTCGATGTGATCGGCATGGTCGGGCTGGTTACGGTCTTGTCGGTGATCAGGAGGTTTTTAGCCGTCCGCAGACTTTTCAGATCCGAGCCATGGGACGCGGTGATCTTTATCGATCATCCTGGGCTGAATTTGCGGTACGCGTATTTTGCGAAGGCAGCGGGGCTACGGGTGTTTTACTATATCGCCCCACAAATCTGGGCCTGGCGCCCGGGTCGTATTCACTGGATTAAACAGCGCGTCGATCATGTGTTGGTCATTCTTCCGTTTGAGAAGGCCATCTATGATCGGGCGAATATTCCCTGTACCTTCGTCGGCCATCCGCTGTTGGATGCGGTGGGATCGGACTATGACCGTCCGGGCCTCCGTCAGAGATTCGGCCTTGCACCGGAAGGACCGGTGATCGCGTTGCTTCCGGGAAGCCGGATGAGGGAAGTCGAATCATTGCTGCCGATTATGCTTGAGGCTGCGGAGAAATTGGCGCAACGGGCGCCACAAACACAATTTCTCCTGGCACAGGCCTCTACGATTCAGGATAATTTGTTGGAGTCTGTGCTGCAGAAGAATTCCATATCCGTCAAGGTGGTAAAGGAACAGGCCAGTGAAGTCATGGCGGCGGCGGATTTGGCTTTGGTCGCTTCGGGTACGGCAACGCTGCAAGCAGCGGTGATCGGGACTCCGTTGATCTTGGTATATCGAACCAGCGCCCTGACGTTTTGGCTGGCGTTTTTCCTTATTCGTGTCAGGTGGATCGGGTTAGTCAACTTGGTGGCGGAACGCACGGTCGTGCCGGAATTAATTCAAACCGATGCGACCGGGCAGCGATTATATGAAGAGGCCTCGCGTCTCTTGGATGATCGTTTTGCCTATGATGAAATGAAACGCGGATTGGCGAAGGTGCGAGCCTCGCTGGGGCAGCCCGGTGCATCGACCAGGGCCGCGGAGGTTGTACTGGCAGCATGTCAGGACTAGATCGATTCAAACGGCTGATGCGCTATGTCGGCCCCTATCGGTACCGGTTTGCGGGTGCAATCGCCTGTTCCGGCCTTGTTGCATTGTTGTCAGGGGTCTATGCCTGGCTGGCAAAGCCGGTGTTGGACGGGGTGTTTATCGAGAAGAACGAGAGCTTGTGGGTGATTTTGCCGATTGCCTTGATCGGCGTGGCGGTGTTGAAGGCCATCTTCAGCTATGGGGTCGGGTATTTGATGGCCTATGTGACCAATCGGGTGATCGCCGATATCAGACAAGAGTTGTTTCAACATCTGGTCAGACTTCCGGTCGGGTTCCACGATTCGAATACATCGGGTCGTCTGGTCTCGCGGGTGGTGAACGATGTCGGGTTGATGGCCAGTGCGGCGTCGAATGTGCTGAAAGATATTTTCCAGAACGTGCTGACATGTCTGGCCATGGTGGCGGTGATCTTTTATCAGAACTGGAAACTGGCAGGAATATCGGCCATTGTCATTCCGTTGTCCGCGGTCATTATGGTGCGGGTCGGAAAAAAATTGCGGAGATTGGCGACCAGCGGGCAGGAACAGATGGGCGATATGTCGTCGATGCTCCAGGAAACATTGGCCGGTATCAGAATGGTCAAAGCGTTCGGACGGGAAGATGCGGAGGCCACACGCTTCAAAAAATACAATGGGACATTCTTGGGAACCACGCTGAAAGCCAACCAAGTGTGGTCGCTCGGGTCTTCGCATATGGAAGTGATCGGCGTCATCGGTGTGGCGGGGATCGTGTGGTACGGTGGATATTTGGTCATCAATGACATTATGACGCCGGGGGCGTTGTTTTCCTTCATGGCGGCCATGTTTATGGCCTATACGCCGATTCGCAAACTGTCAGGGGCCAACAATATCATTCAACAAGCATTGGCTGCCGCCGAACGTGTGTACTATGTGATCGATCTTCCGACCGAGCAATTACAGGATCACGACGGTGTCGCCTTGACCGGCATCAATCGGGGCATCGAATTCCAGGGCGTATCGTTGCGCTATGAAGGCCAGACGGAGCCGGCATTGGCCGGCATCGATTTGTCGATTAAGGCGGGCGAAGTCGTGGCGCTGGTCGGGAGCAGCGGGAGCGGAAAAACGACCTTGGCGAGTCTGTTGCCTCGATTTTACGAGCCGACGGAGGGACGGATTGTGTTGGACGGCACTCCGCTTTCGTCGTACCAGTTGCAATCACTCAGGGCTCACATCGGTATCGTCTCTCAGGATGTCGTGTTGTTCGACGATACGGTCAGCAACAATATCGCATTCGGGAGAGTAGGTGCGAGCCATACCGATATCGAGCAGGCGGCACAATCGGCCTATGCCCACGACTTCATCCTGCGGTTTCCTCAAGGATATGACACGGTCATCGGAGAGCGTGGGGTGAAATTGTCGGGCGGAGAACGACAGCGTCTGGCCATTGCGCGGGCCATTCTTCGTGATCCGCCGTTGTTGATCTTGGATGAGGCCACTTCGGCGTTGGACACGAAATCCGAACGGATCGTGCAATTGGCATTGGCCAATCTGATGAAGAACCGGACCACCTTGGTGATTGCGCACAGACTCTCGACCATACAAAATGCCGATCGCATTGCGGTGTTGGATCGTGGCGTGATCGTTGAAATAGGCACACACGAGGAGTTGCTTCATCTGGACGGAGTCTATCGCCGACTCCATGCCATGCAATTTCAAGAGACGACGAGTGTGTAAAAACATAAGGAGTGCTGAGTGCTGAGTGTTGAGAATAAGAAGAGTCTGAAGAAGCGGGTTGAACAGTGGGTGAAATGCTCTCTGTTGCCGCCGCTTGCCGCCGCCGCAATTCGCAGTGTGGCGCGTTCGATGCGCTGTGAGACGCGCGGCCATGAAGCCGTCGATGCGTTGTATCGGGAGGGCCGCCACATTGTACTGGCTTTTTGGCATGCCCAGCAGTTGATGATTCCGATCGGTTACCGAGGAACGGGTTCCCACGTGTTGATCAGTCGTCACGGCGACGGAGAAATTATCGCGCGCATCATTGCCAAGTTCGGGCATGAGGCGGTTCGCGGGTCGAGTACGCGGGGCGGGGCCGGAGCCCTTCGTGCGTTGATCAAATTGGGGCGGTCCGGACGGGATGTGGTCGTCACGCCTGACGGTCCCAAAGGTCCCCGTCATGTGGCAAAGCTTGGAGTCATCCAGTTGGCCAAGGCAACGGGCTTGCCGATCGTGCCGTTAGCTTTTGCCTGCTCAAAAAAAAACTCTTTCCGAGTTGGGATCGCTACATGGTCCCATATCCATTCTCCCGAGGGTTGTTCCTGTACGGAGCCCCGATCTGGGTTTCGCGCGAAACGGATGAGGCGGGGCTCGAAACGGCACGTCTGGAGCTTGAGACGGTCCTCAACCGGCTTACGGACGAGGCTAATGCAATGGTAAATGTCGCGCGCGAAGCGCGGGACTAGCGGGCCAAGCGAGAGGTGCACGTGAAGTACCCGCGGTTCTCGCCCGTCGTGCATTTCTCGCCTGTCGCGCATGGCGAGGAAAACCATGTGGAAGTTCCTCTATAACATCGGTCTTCTTCTCGCGTCTCCTGTCATCGTCGGCATTCTGCTGGCAAAGCCGCGTTGTCGACGAGGGTTTCCGCAACGACTTGGACTGGAAAACGGTTTCTTCGGTGTATCTAGTTTGTTTGGTGCGGGAGAACGAATACAACCAAAGCAACCAAATAAACAAGATGAACCAAAAGAACCAACTAAGCCTGTCATCTGGGTCCATGCCGTATCGCTTGGAGAAGCAGTAGCGGCGGCGCCTTTGGTGAGGGCCTTGCATCAACGTCACCCCGAATTTCGATACATTGTCACGACCGTGACGGAAACGGGGCGTGAAGCCGTCGAACAGCGGTTGGCGGGTGTCGCCGAGCATCGGTATGCGCCGTTGGATTTTTCTTGGTCTGTTGCGGATGCAATCGACCGGCTACGGCCTGTGCTCTATCTGTTCGTTGAAACCGAGTTGTGGCCCAATATTCTGTGGACTTTGCGAGACCGCAACGTTCCGGTCGTGTTGGTCAACGGGCGATTGTCGTCACGTTCGTTTCGCCGTCAGAACGTCGGCGGCATTCGTTCGTTGTATCGGTCGGTCTTGCGTTCGATCACGTTGTGTCTGATGCAAACCGAGCGTGACCGGGAGCGCATTGTCACATTGGGGGCGAGTCCGGATGTCGTACATGCGACCGGCAATATCAAGTTTGACCAGCCCCTGCCTGCCGGCGAGGAAGACTCATCGTGGCGTCGCAGCGTCGGACTCGATGAACAAGAACAGCTGATCCTGGCCGGGAGTACCCATCCGGGAGAAGAAGAACAATTGGTGTCGGCCTATGCTTCCATCGTACAGGCTCATCCTTCGGCGGTGCTGATGATGGCGCCGCGTCATATTGAACGGGTAGATCGAGTCGACCTGATGATCAGGGATAAGGGATTCGTCGTACAACGCAGAAGCCGAATCGGTGAGAAGATCACCGGCCCACGGATTATTATTTTGGATACCAGAGGGGAACTGGCGCGAGCCTATCGGGATGCCGTCGTGGCCTTCGTCGGAGGGACTCTTGTGCCGGTCGGAGGACATAATTTGCTCGAACCGGCAGTGTGGGGAAAGCCGGTGCTGTTCGGACCCTATACCGACCACTGTGCCGAGGTTGCAGCGATGTTGGAGGAGAGGGGTGGAGGACGGCGCGTAGCAGGAACGGATGATATCGTCCGGTATTGTTGCGAATGGTTATCCGATCAGGGTGCTCGTGATGGAGTCGGGCAGGCGGCAAGGCGTGGTGTCCTGGATAACCAGGGGGCGTTACAGCGAAGCCTGGATTTGATCGAACCCTGTCTGAATTCCGAGACAACCGGTGGTTTGCCCCTCCGTTCTCCCTCACATGTCGTTCGTCATGTCTGACGTACTACGGACGGTCGCCGGCCGCTCTTGAAGAACGTGGACGACGGTTGGTGACGAGCAACCGTCGTGACGGTCTGTACAGGAACATACTGCATGGGGTTTGCGAATATTACCGCTCAGAAATTGTGTGAGATATACGGATGAGTGAGACGGATTGATATGGCCCTGTTGCATCCCGGACGGCCGGTTCGGACGTGGCTTGGATGGGCGGCGTTTTTCTATGGACTCATCGTGCGGTTCAGGTATTGGTGCTATGGCCGCGGATGGTTTGTCTCCTTGCGGCTGCCCTGTCGCGTTGTGAGTGTAGGCAATCTGACGGTCGGGGGAACGGGCAAAACGCCGGTCGTCATCATGCTGGCCAACTGGTTACGGGCCGAGGGACGGCGTGTCGCTGTTCTGAGCCGTGGCTATAAGCGAGCAGCCGGAGAAGAGTATCTTCTGGTGTCGGATGGAGCTCGTATATCGGCGGGTCCGGCCGATGCGGGTGATGAGCCGTTTCTTATTGCCCAACGTTGTCCGGGGGCCATCGTGGCTGTGGGAGCGGATCGAGCGGCGCTGGGCCGATGGGTTTTGTCGCAACATGCCGTCGAGTGCATGATTTTAGACGATGGTTTTCAGCATCTTGGGCTTCATCGGGACGTCGATATTGTCTTACTGGATGCTACCGATGCGGCAGGGCTCGATGCGATGGTGCCGGCAGGTCGTTTACGCGAGCCTCTTGAAGGGCTCAGCCGCGCAACGGCGGTAGCGGTGACACGTGCCGAGTTCAGGGACGAGGTTGAAACCCTGTACGGGCGACTGCAGGCTTCAGGGGTTCCAATTGATGAGATCTGTGAAGTGTCGTTCAAACCCGAATCGTTGGTGTCGGTACAAACCGACCAGGTTCAGTCGCTGGAATGGGCCAAAGGAAAGCCGGTATGGCTGGTAAGTGGGATCGGGAACAGTGAATCATTTCGCCGATCCGCCCAATCGGTCGGCGTTATGGTCGTCGGCGAAACGGCGTTCCAAGACCATTATCGTTATCAGGCCGATGATGTCGGTCGGATTCAAACCGATGCCAAGATCGCCGGTGCGGAGTATATCGTCACCACCGAAAAGGATGCCGGCAAGCTGGCTATGTTTCTCCAGCCTCAAGATCCCTGGTGGGCCTTGCGAATCAGAGCGGATATCCTCAGGGGTGAAGAGGGGTTGCGGAAGGTGGTGGTGGGAGAGCAAGGATGGGCGTGACACGCAGGACGAGCGAGACAAGCGAGAAAATCCTGGAACGCCGGCTGAGAGGTGCAGCTGATGCGTTTGGCGTACTCGTCGCGCATGTCCCGCTCGTCCTGCAATTCGCGCGAGGCTTGGTGATCTGTGCGTAGAGAATCCATCACTCGACTTGTCGTCCGGGCGCCGAATTGGATCGGTGATGCCGTGATGTGTGAACCGGCGATCCGCGGGCTCAGATCACTCTTTCCCCATGCGGAACTGACGGTGCTTGCAAAAGCCGTTGTTGCGGATATGTTTATCGGTTATCCCGGGGTCGATCATATTCTTCGATATGAAGATAAGGGGATCCATGCGGGACTGGCGGGGAAATGGACGCTTGCAGGAACCTTGCGACGGAAACGGTTTGATCTGGCGGTGCTCTTTCAGAATGCATTTGAGGCGGCCTTCCTGACCTGGCTTGCCGATATTCCACGCCGATATGGATATGCGACCGATGGGCGTGCAATATTTCTGACCGACCCGGTGGCAGTCCCTGACCCCGGACTCATGACGCACCAAGTCGGGTATTACTGGAACATGCTCAGGTTGCTTGGGCTGAGCGGAGAGGCCCCTACGCCTGCGCTGACCCTCTTATCCGACGAAGAACGAGCGATGGGGGACCGGTTGGCATCGGCCGGTATCGAATCCGACGATATCCTGATCGGAATCAATCCGGGATCAACCTATGGCGGCGCCAAACGTTGGTTGCCCGAACGGTTTGCAGAAACCGCACGGAAGGTGGTTGGACAATTAGGTGAGCATGCAGGGACCAGAGCAGCCGTGGTGATTCTTGGCGCCAAGGGTGAAGAACAGCTTGGAAGAGACATTGCTGCAAAGGTTGAAACCAGATCGATGGTCTTGTCTGGATCGACGACGATTCGAGAGTTGATGGCCGTGACGAAACGGTGCCGGGTATTACTGACCAATGACACGGGGCCCATGCATATCGCCGCGGCATATGGTGTTCCAGTTGTGGCGGTATTCGGGCCGACGGACTGGAGAACCACGTCGCCCTATGGGCAAAGTGAGGCCGTCGTGCGTGAACCTGTTGATTGTGCCCCGTGCCTATTGAGGGAATGCCCGATCGATCATCGCTGTATGACGGGAGTCTCGGTGGAGCGGGTATTCGGCGTTGCGATGAAACAGCTGGAAGGTGTGTCAGGTTCATTTGGTTCGTCTGGTTTATGCAATGCGAGGGAACGGGGTGCGAATAAAACGAACGAAACCAACCAAATAAACCAAACACACCTTCTTGAAGGCTACACCATTTTTTTGGATCGGGATGGGACGCTGAATCGGGACCCCGGGTATATTCGGTCGCCTGAGCAGTTTGAACTGTTCCCGGGAGTGCCGCAGGCGATGGCGAAGGTGAAACAGGCCGGCGCACGCTGCATCATGGTCACCAACCAATCAGGGATTGCCAGGGGTTTCTTGTCGATTGGGGATTTGGATGCGATCCATGCCAAGCTTGAGCGTCTGCTCGGTGAGGCCGGTGTTTCACTGGATGCCATCTATTTCTGTCCTCACCACCCTGATGATGCATGCGGGTGCCGGAAGCCGAATACCGGACTGATTGATCGGGCGGTGCGTGAACGGCAGGTCGATCTAGCGCGCTCCTATGTGATCGGTGACCATGTCCGTGACATAGAGCTTGCCAAGTCCGTAGGGGCTCGGAGTATTTTGGTGACGACGGGTGTCGTACGTCCCGAACAGGTAGAGTCGCTGATTGCCTCAGGAACTGTTCCGGACGGGATTGCGCCTTCATTCGCTGAGGCAATGGATTGGTTGCTGGAGGATGCGAAACATCGCTGTGCTCAAGAGAGCGGCAGTCCGTGACGGTGAGTCGGTCGGCGAGGACTATGTCATCACACAGCTTAGTCGAGAAGAGCGTATGTTGAGCACCTGCAACATGCTTGCGTCGGTTTGCTTGTGGACATATAGTGTCAGATCTGGAATGAGGATGCGGAGGAGGGAATCGAGGCTGTGGAAAAGAGAGCTAAGGTACATGATCTCCCTGTAGAATCCTGCTCTATCCCTTGTAATCTCTGCGGCGGGCACGACGTGTCGATCTTGTCGAACCGAAGCCGAAGCGGGAACCCTTTGCGGACCGTTATTTGCCGTTCCTGTGGGCTTGTGTGGTCCGATCCTCGCCCGCATGATACCAGACAGT
>JAOUPN010000579.1 GCA_029879905.1 Nitrospira sp.
GGATATGGGTATCGAAAATGCCGCGAAGCGGGCGCTTGAAGTGGCGTGGGATGGTGTTGATGCGGTCTGGCTGAGTTTCGATGTGGACTGTTTGGATGCGGCCTTTGTGCCGGGTACCGGGTGGCCTGAGCCGGGCGGGTTCCTCCCGCGCGAGGTGTTGAAGTTTATCCAGATCATTGCGGACACCAAGCCGCTGGCCGGTATGGAGATCGTCGAGTGCTCGCCACCCTATGACTCGGGTGAAATCACCAGTCTTATTTCCACCCGCGTGATCTGCGACGTGCTGGCTTGCCAGGTGCGGTCGGGGCATCTGGGGGGAGGGAGGAAACGGTAATTGGTGTTCCTCGTGGAGCCTATCTTCCCGATTTGATGGTCAAGAGTTTCGCGTTTCGGGTTTCTGGTTTCTTGTTTTTTGATTCGTGCCAGAGAATAGTGTTCTCGAAACCCGGAACTCAGCGGAGAGATACGATCGCCACATGCCGGCATGTCTGAGAGGGGGAATGGGTTCTTGAAATAGGCTGTATGCTGAACGGAGAGAGTTACCCTCCGGCAAAGACCGGGCGAAATCCGGCTTCGGTGAGAATACGGGCGACGGTCTCGCGCTGATCGCCTTGGATCTCGATTCGTCCCTCTTTGACTGTTCCGCCTGCTCCGCAGGCCGTCTGCATCTGTTTGGCGAGCTTCTCTTTTTCTGCTTGGCCGATTCCGGTGAATCCTGTCACAACCGTCACGGTTTTCCCTCCGCGGTGCGCTGTTTGGCGAAGGATATCCACGCGCCCACGATTCTTCTTTGGCGCGCCGGAGACGGGAGCTGTCTGGTCGCGCGCAGATTGCGTGGGTGTAGTTTCTGGCAGCTGTGTGTGTTTCAGCGCAGCGAAAGGACTGGCCCATTTCGTCGTCCCGCCGTCGGTGGGAATGCGTTTCTTGCTTTTCATGGAGGAACCGATCTGGATGTTTGCAGAGCCTCAGGTATTCTTCGCTTCTTGGTTCAATTCGGTTGGTTAGGTTTTGGGAATGGAATTTCTACAAGACTGCTGGCTTGGATCACTGAAAGCGACATTTCAATCTGTGGCAGTAGCCGAATGACAATCGGGACTTGGTTGCTGGGAAGAACCAGTACGGCAAGTATACGACCAGAAAGGTTTTGTTGGTATCGGAGATTCTGGTCGGCGGTCACGAAGACATCGAATTGGGTTTCGGCTCTCCGGAGCAATTCGCCGTTTCGTGTCCCAGCCCAGCCCATTTCTTGGACGGTTGAGATGTCTAAATGGGGTAAGCGGAGTTTAAGGATGCGGGGAACAGATTCGTCGAGGAGGATTTTCACGCCGTCTTGCGAAGTTTGAGGAGGGTGGTTTTGGAGAATTCCAACACTTGTAGTGCTTGCTCGCGCGTCACCGTGGGGAAGTTGGTAAGAAATTCGTCCAAAGTCAGACCTGCCTCAAGGTTGCTGATCAAGGCATCAACGGGCACACGTGTTCCTCGAAACACAGGAGTGCCGCTGACGATCTCAGGATCGATCGTAATCGGCAAGCGGTCGAGATCTTGTTGGTCAATCACAAGCGGCATGCGAAGAAGTGTACTCCACTAAATGCTCTATGAAAAGAGGGGGCCAGTGTCCATCCGACATGACAGTGATGGATTCGTTTATCGCCTGGGAGAAGTCATTGCATTCTCTGTCGGACGGATCGACGGGCGTCTTCCAGGTAGTGAGCTGCTGCCGGACCAAGAAGAAACGACTCCCGACCCCGCAAAGCCCCAAGGGCTGACTATTCGACAAGTGGCCATGACGTCCATTCAAAATGACACTGCATGGGATGCTGGTTGACAAGCCAGGAAGGATTTCAAGCTCATGTGAGTCTGTGTCTCCCTGCGATTCGGCGCTCTCTTCTCTCCTGGCGGGCTGAAATGAGTGCAACATTACTGTCGTAGGGGGTGTTAGAGTGAACAGGTGACCAAACACTTTACAGATGGGGGTTCCGATGCATGCGATGAAATATGCAACCTTCCTAGGATTAG